>NZ_JBJQJO010000022.1:0-93505 GCF_046487395.1 Escherichia sp. WS1450 | reverse complement strand
AATGCTGCAACCGCAACGAAACTTCAGACGGCACGCACAATCGGCGGAGTGTCATTTGATGGCAGCGCCAATATCAACCTGCCGGGTGTGAACATTGCCGGTAACCAGAACACAACAGGTAATGCTGCAACCGCAACGAAACTTCAGACGGCACGCACAATCGGCGGAGTGTCATTTGATGGCAGCGCCAATATCAACCTGCCGGGTGTGAACATTGCCGGTAACCAGAACACAACAGGTAATGCTGCAACCGCTACAAAACTGCAAACAGCCCGCACAATCAACGGTGTTAATTTTGATGGTTCTGCGAACATTTCGATACCAACAATTACGTCCAGAGGGCGTGTTACTGCGCTCACCGGTACAACGCAAGGTGCTGCTGCTGGATTGCAGATGTATGAGGCGTACAACAACGGCTATCCTTCTGCTTACGGGAATGTGCTTCATCTTAAGGGCGCAACTGTCGCTGGTGAAGGCGAGTTGTTCATAGGTTGGAGCGGTACAAGTGGTGCTCATGCGCCTGTACATGTACGTTCGCGACGAGATACTGATACAGCCAGTTGGTCTGAGTGGGCGCAGGTCTACACATCGAAGGATTCCATCCCTGGTGTAAATACAACAGGCAACCAGAACACAACCGGAAACGCGGCGTCTGCAACGAAATTACAAACGGCACGCACAATCGGCGGGGTGTCATTTGATGGCAGCGCCAATATCGACCTGCCAGGCGTGAATAAAACAGGTAATCAGAGCACTACCGGCAATGCAGCTACAGCCACAAAACTGCAAACAGCACGCACCATTAATGGGGTTTCATTTGACGGAACGGCTAATATTTCGCTGTCACCGGCAAATATTGGTTGCCCGGCATCTCCTACTGGTTGGCTTGAAACAGGTGATAATGGAGCATCAATAACAACAGAGCAATTAGTGACTCTGCTACGAGATAATGGTGCTTTTAATGCAAAGGTATGGATAGCGCGTTGTGCCTGGGCGTATGCAAATAGTGCATCCATACCAAATAGTGAAACTGGTTGTGGCGTTATTCCATTAGCAGGAGCTGTTATAGAGGTATTTAATAACGGTAGTAGCTCAAACAATTATACGATCCGTATAACAACGGCCACAACGGCGAGTGTCTCTGGTGCTCTCACTAATGCGGAGTTTATCTATGTATTTAACGGGACGAGCTATTCACCAGGATGGCGCAGAGCGTATAACACTAAAAACAAGCCTACTGCGGCTGATGTCGGAGCTTTACCACTATCTGGAGGATCGTTAACTGGCGGATTAACTGCTGCTGGCGAGATTATTTCCAAATCGGCGAATGGTCTTCGTATTGCCTATGGCAACTATGGATTCTTTATCCGAAACGATGGTTCAAGCACATACTTCATATTGACCGCCTCGGGTGACAATCTTGGAACATGGAATAGTTTAAGACCGCTTACCATTAACAACGCCAATGGTGCTGTTTCAATCGGTAATGGACTCAATGTTACTGGCGGCATCAATGGTAGTTTGAACGGTAATGCTGCAACTGCAACGAAACTACAAACAGCGCGCACAATAGGCGGGGTTTCGTTTGATGGTACAGCAAACATCAATCTTCCGGGCGTTAATATTGCCGGAAATCAAAATACAAGTGGTAATGCAGCTACAGCGACAAAGTTAAAAACTGCCAGAAAAATAAGTGGAGTGGCTTTTGATGGTTCTGCAGACATCACATTAACGGCAAGTCATGTTGGTGCGTTACCAACAACAGGTGGTACTGTTACCGGTGAAATTATATCCAGCAGCCAAAATGCTATACGCCTAACTTATAATAATAACTATGGATTCCTAATAACTAATACTGGATATAGTTTCCAGATATCAACCACTGGGCAAAATGTTAATGGTGATGTCGTTTACACTCCATTAAAGATAGATGGCGGTGATGGTCGCGTAGAATTAGGACGTGCTGATGGTCATGTAAGGGTTATGGGGAATTTATCTGCCGTTGGTCAGATTACCCCTGGTAACTATAGTAATTTCAACACGAAATATCAGGCTAAAAACACAGCATATGCCAACATTCATGGATGGCATAAGGATACATCAACTAAGGTGATGATGCAGTGGGGGTTTATAACAAATTTAACTCCAGGAAGCGTGGTTAACTTTCCGACTACTTTTCCTGAGGCGTGTGCGGTAGTTGTGATTTCGCCTCACAGCGGGAATGCTGTCAATTCAATTCTTTATACATACAACCACTCAGCCACTGGTTTTACAGTGAAAAGTAGCTCCACTGATAAAATATATGCACAGTATGTTGCTTATGGTTATTAAAAATATAGTTAATTAGAATGAAGGTGCTTAAATGGCAAAGTATTACAGCAAAGAGACTGGTGGTTTCTACGACGACAGACTAAAAGAAGATTACGATAAAAACGGTTCATGGCCGTCCGATACTGTACATATACCTGATGACTTATATGATGAATTGTTATCAGGGTATGGCAATGGGAAAATAATAATTGCAAATGGCGATGGTTATCCAATGTTATCTGACCCACAACCTATGAGCTTAGAGGATAGAGTCAGCATTGCTGAAAACACCAAAAGTAGTCTTATGAATGATGTGAGCATAAAAATATCAACGCTTCAGGATGCTGTTGATATGGATATTGCCACTGATGAGGAAATAGAAATGTTGACAAAGTTAAAGAGGTATAGAGTTCTTCTTAATAGAGTTGACACTTCTGTTGATGCAGATATCTCATGGCCTGAGATGCCTGTATAAACAATCATAACAATCCAATCAGCACTGCTTTTTTGATATTTCAAGCCCTCTTTTGTTGAGGGCTTTATTAGTGAGTGCTTTTGTGACCTTTTTTAGTAATACAATCCTTTGGTACAAAAAAGCCGCCGTCCAGTCAATGACGGCGGGCAAAATGAACACTCAGTTAGTGGTATCTGAGAGGGGGGCATTATATTCACTGAATGACGCTTGTGAAGACTCACATGTCATCATTTTGTCCTCAAGAATCAGCTCACATCTTGCGCATTCAAGCGTATTTCTCTTTAAAGCCGTGTTTGGACCATTTTGTTGATACGCGAATTTGGCATCCTCCACGCTCTGAGTGACGAGGTTTACGGACCACCGGGCCATCATATGCATCCATTTTGTGTGAATGGCATTTAGTCGGGAAATAACAAACTGGATAAGTTGAAGCCGCGTTAAACGTCATTTCTGGAGGGGTATGTTTGCAGATTATGAAAATCTGGCTGTAGCAGTCATAACATCCCTGCTGAGTGGAACCGGCGTATTCCTTCTCGGAGTTAGAGACGGGCGCATTTCTGCGTCACTGCTCAACCTCGCGAGTGAATTGTTTACTGCGGTAACTGCCGGGCTTGCGGGGTTTTGGGTGGCTGATAGCTATGAATGGCCGGAAGGCATCATTTACTGCGTTGTTCTGATTGCCAGTAACAACGGAAGTGAAATTTTACAGGGCTTGAAGTCCAGAGCTAGTAACGTCTTGAATCTCTTAAGCGTAATAGCGAGTGGGGGAAAAGGTGGAGAGAAGTAATGGGTGACTTTGGAAATTATTTCATTTTTATCATGGCATTTGTTGCCGTTATTGACCGTTTCTTATTTCGTCGCAAGAGTGTTGATATTTTGAGCATTGGCGAAGCTGTAGTGAAAGAGTCTGCTATAGCGTTTCCCGTGTCGCTTCGCGTTAAGCGAAGCTGGGTAAGCAATGCACAAATCGAATATTGGTTGCAGGACTTGAAAAATCCATCTGTGGTTATTTCGGGGAAAACAAGACCAGTTGACGCATCAAAACGCGGTGAGAGAGAAGAATATTTGCTCATCGACACGAAATATCTTGAGCCAGCGAAGTGGGATCTAAAGGTTACATTGACTAACGGTAATTGCCGCCTGAATCCGCTTTATCGCATTTTCCCTATCAATGACTGCATAGAACGCCAGTTTATGATTGAAAAGTGTGAAGGAGACTGGAATGTCAAATAAGTCTAATTATGTTCTTCTTAATTATGATGAGTTAAACGAAAAGGGGCTGGCAAAACTCGTCAAAGAAATCGGTAAAGGAGGCTACAAGATAGCGAGGGTGATCCCCGCCAGTAATGGCAGGAAGAAAGACGGGATCATGACGCGCACGTTTACCCTTATCGGAATCGATGAGCAGACGATGGACGTTCAGGTTAATGATACTGGTGATATTTCTGGTGTAAAACTGAACGGAAAAATTGTTCCTTTCAAGCCAGTTAAAACGCTGATGGCTTTAGGGCAATCACTAGCTGCTTTATTTAATAAAGGCGCATCATCATTTCAGAAATCATTGGCGCGTAAGTTAGCTCGTGCGGCGAAAGATATTGATGATGGGAATAAGAAAATAAAAGGCGTTAAGTCCAATGCGCAGAAACTAGCAGAGGCAAAGGAATCTCGCGATGCGATCCGCGAGGATATTGAAAGGGCCAAAGAAAAATTAAATCAGGTGCAAGGTAATTCAGACCGCGCAACAAGAGAAACTGAAATCATTAGAACCGAGATGGCGCAGGAACTGGCGAAAACTCGCGTATTGAAAGAAGAAATAGCGCGCCTGGAGGAAGATGCATGATAAAGAAACCTATTCGAATAAATATCCAGTCCACTTTTGCAGATACGCTCACTGGATATACGCCTAATCGTTGGGTGGCGGAAGATATCACCGAGGATGATTTACTTATCGAGCCTGCGACGCTGGAAGATATCGAGCTGGCCTATATGGGCAACGAAATTTTGGTAACTACCAATGAGGCAATGTTCGAAGCTATAACCACAACAAAATTGCGGTTAGCGCAAACAATGCGAGCATTTGTCCGGGCGCTTAATCGCGGCCTGAATGGCACTGACATTGCTGCGGGTACGGATGAGGCAGGTGAATATGAAGACGGACGTAATAGTATCGGTGGGGCAATCATTGGGCGCGTGCGCCGGGTTGCTAATATCCCTGTTGTAACAGCACAAATACCTCTAACCGATGGACAAACGACAAGCATAATTTTCCATTCTCCAACCGCAGACGGCACAAGAATTAAAGGGGATGACGAGCTGGTTGCGTTTCAGTTTCTTCTTAACAAAAGAAACGTTACGCATGTTGTTGCGCCAATCGGTGGGCGTGATGTATCTCTGAGCCAGGTGTGTCAGGCGCTTTCTAACCTCATTGAGCGTAACAGTGCAAAATTCAAAAAAGCAAAGGAGCGCCAGGACAAAATG
The DNA here is from genome assembly GCF_046487395.1 of Escherichia sp. WS1450. Taxonomy (NCBI): domain Bacteria; kingdom Pseudomonadati; phylum Pseudomonadota; class Gammaproteobacteria; order Enterobacterales; family Enterobacteriaceae; genus Escherichia; species Escherichia sp. WS1450. Next base: position 88,242 of record NZ_JBJQJO010000022.1, on the reverse strand, counting down.
AAGGCTGATATTGAGGGGTATCTCAATGAAGCCGACAAGCTGGCAGAAGAACGTTCTGTGCTGATTGAGCAGGTTGAAGACGCACAGCGGGGGCTGGCAGAGAAACGCTCAACACTCAATGATATGCAGAATAAATTAGACGCACAAAAAGCCCTTAACGCGGAATTGCAGGCTAAGCGCGATAATTTATTGTCAGCTAAGAGCCAAGGAACTAAAGAGCGTGCCTTCAATGATCAACTGCGACACATAAAACATAATCTTGCTACAGAAGGCCAAACAACGCTGGATAATGGTGCTGTAGTTAAGTATGTCACGTCAGGCAGTGATAGCTTTGTCACGATTGAGGCACCAGAAGGCAATTTCAGTATTGATGTCAGTGCTGTTAAAGGTGGGAGTTCAGCGGACGCTGCAACCAAATTACTTAAAGCCTATCGTGAACATAATGCTGATCAATACAAAGTGGATGTGTTGCCGGGCCAGCCTGAGCCAACTGATCAGCCGCAGCCTGAACAGGAGCCACAACCAGCATCACATCCTGATCCCCTGGAGGTTGGTAAATATCGCTATGCGCTCCAATCTCGCCCGGCGGGTGTTGGTGCGGTTCCTGAAGGAAATAAAGCTGTACTTGACCGTCCTGATCAGGCTGATCCGTATTACGAATATGCTCGTCACGGAATCATTACGTATGACCGCAAACTGACAGACGAAGAAGTCAGTCAGTACGAATTACGCTATCTGCCTGATGACGATGAACTGAGAGGGATGGCGAACGAGCTGGTTGCGTCCAGCATGGTAAAACATATTGATGGCTATGTAGATCTGTTTGGAAGTGACCTGAAAACATTCAAGGCGCAAGTTAAAATTCTTTTCCGCAAAGCGTTCCCGAACGTGGCATATCCACTTGGTGATGGGGAGAACCTTTTCATTATGGACGTGTATAACGCCCTTCAAAATCATTCAAGCGAAGTAAAAACAGATCCTGTAGTTGAGCCAGAATCGCAACCTGCACCAGCACCAGAACAGGAGCCGGAGCCAGAAGAAGCGGGTGAATCAGCAAGCGAAGCTGACCAGGAAGCAGATAAAGCGCTTGAGTACCTGAAATCCGTTCCGGAGCAGTTCACATCCCGCGATCTGACGGTCATAAGTGCTGAACTTGATCATGTGCAGGAAGCTGCAAACGCTCTTATCAGTGCTGGTCGATATGACGAGAACGAAGCAACTGTAGGTGCAGCCGTTGACTACCTGATCAATATTCTGGCTGAAATTCAGCAGGGAGGTGCTTAATGGCTATCTCTGTTTTAGAACGCCTGAAATTAGGTAAAGAGCTATCAGATCTAATGCAGGCGCAGAAAACCGCGCCAGTATTGCAACGCGTCTCAATTGGTAAGCAGATTGTTGATGTGATGCTTAAACTGGGGCTTGGGGCTGCGGCCCAATCAGTATCGGATCCGCAGGCGCAGCCAGATACTGTTGCAGGTGACATTCCTAAGATAGTGACAGACTTCCTTGGAGGTGCATTCACAAAGTCCACGCAAATGGAATTTATTGATGCGCTACGTGGGATCTCAAACTATGTAGGCGAGTTCCTTACGTTGGAACAGGCTAAAGAGCAGACCATAAGCTGGGTGAAAGCCAACGGTTATGCAGGGTAATCAAAGGGGCTGAAATGCCCCTTTCACTTTCCTGTAAGTCCATAAATCACACACTTTTTACACTTCCTACTTTCTATGTAAGGGGAGTGTATTTTGAACAAGTCAGTTACTTCCGCGCTATCCGAAGCAGCAGACATTAACAGTGTTATTGCGCTGGTTTCTTCATTAGAGAGGCGAGAAACACGCCAGGGGCGCAGTAGTTACGTAGTCACCAGTAAAGGGGCAGAGGTAAAGACGGCTTTTAAGGTCGTTGATGCCAGCAGTCTGATCATTTCGAACAACCTTGACGGTACGATTAATCCGGCCTTCCCGGAAGAACTCCAGCCACGTGACCGTACACGGCTATCCAGCAAACTCCAGGTTAACCGTATTGCCTCCAATTTACGCCCGGCACAATTAACGGATTCCGGCATGAGCAGCCACGGAGCGCCGATAGTTGGTCCGGACAACGTTGTTGAATCCGGCAACGGAAGGAGCATGGGTATCTGGCGTGCCTATGAGCAAGGGCAGGCGGATGAATATCGCCAGTACCTGATCGATCATGCAAAAGAGTTTGGTCTGAATCCTGACGACATTTCACAAATGTCTATGCCCGTATTGGTGCGCGAAAGACTCACTGATGTTGATCGTGCGCAGTTCGCCCGCGATTCAAACATCAGCGATCTGCAAGAGATGGCTGCAAGTGAAAAAGCGTATGCGGATGCGCAATTTCTCACTGAGAGCGTCATGGCGCTATTTAATCCTTCAGATGATGGGAATCTACTGGCGCGGTCCAATGATGCGTTTATTCGTGCGTTTTTGCGCGAAATAGGTGATACGGCGACGGCAGGTTTGCTTACAGCCGATGGGCGTCCAACGAAACAACTTATCGACCGCATCCAGAATGCAATTTTTGCCAAAGCGTACAAGGATGAAAGGCTTGTTCGGTTGGTGGCGGAAGAGCCAGATCCGGAAATGCGTAACATCCTTACCGCATTAAATACGGCAGCCAGCGATTTTGCGCAAATGCAGTCGCTTTCAGGTGATGTTCACCATGACACGGTAACCGGACTGGTAGACGGTATAGAGCAATTGAATGGTCTGGATAAACAGGCTATTGCCGCGCTACAGGAAGCAATTAACCTTGTTCGTGAAGCAAAAGATAACGGTCAGGCAGTAGAAGAGGTGATCGCACAGCGTGGATTGTTTGGAGATAGCACTCCGGAAGCAGAAGCGCTTGCTCTGTTTATTGTTGCCAACAACCGAAGCGCTAAGCGAATGGGGGCAGCTTTCAAGAAACTGGCGCAAAAAATTAACGATGAACTTATTCACCAGCAACAAGCGTTAGGCGATATGTTCGGCGGCGGAGATGTCGATCTGCGTAGCATTTTATCTGCCGTTTCTGATGAAATTGAGGCTGAGTATGGCGAAGGTAAAGGGCTTAATTTCGCCATGTTCGAATCGGTTTCGGGAGATGTCGAACCATACATTTCAAAGCTAATTGCTGATGCGACCAGCGTGGAGGACTTGATCCGAATCGTGAAGGCGTCAGAAAAAATTAAGGAGTCCGCAAAAAAAATAAAGCGCAATGTATTTTTGGAACTTGGTTTTTATATTCGCAATGTCACCGTTAATGAGATTAAGGCGTGGGCTAAACGTTATGGATACAGCAACGCTGTGTTAACAACGATGTTATTGTCTTATCAACGCAGCAATTTTTATGCTAACGCACTGCGTGACGCGATTGAAAAAGGAGATGAAGCTCCTTCACTCGCAGATGAAAGAAATATTGATTGTGACATTGAAACGTTTTGCAATATGTCAGAAGAAGGCGTGCCCGCTGAACAATTTATACGTGTTTTACATAATGCAGCAAAACATATTCCTGATGACTTTAGCATTGATGAATTGCGCAATGGTTGTCTTGTTTGGTTAGGTAACTATTTAAAATCTCCAGCGTCTATTGCAGAGAAAACAGCTTTAAGATTTAGAAAGGAAATGAATAAAGCTGGAAGCGCAGAAGAGATGGTGCGCATAATCCAAAATACTTTGAAGTTATTCAAAAAGAGCTTGCATAATATCAACGATATTATGGCGGCTGGTAGGAAAATAACAGCCAGCGTCGGAGTTAGCTCCGAACTAACGGCAGAGGAGATCGCTGATGCGTATATTGAGACACTTGTCAGGCTTAAGGAGATAGTGGAATTAGCAGAGCATTCCTCATATTACGGAATCAAGGAGCGCGTTGACTTTACTATAGAACAAATCAATAAAGTTAGGTCAAATAAGGAAAAACTCACTGACTACCTTGCTGAGGTTTTGCACCAGAATGATCATGGGATTGGATATGATCTGAAAAAAATGCTTGTTTTTAATCTGGACATACCGGAAGACTTGCAAGCAGAATTATATGAAATAGCTTCATTAACACGTGGACAAAAAGCCTATCCTAATGCGCTTGAAAATGTAGTACATAAAAAAGTCAGAGCCGCATTTGACATGATTCTTGAATCGTCAAATGTGTCACATGACCAGTCTAAGGAATGGAGTCGTGGGATTGCTATTTCTGATGAAGCAGAGCAGTTAAGTGGTCACGATAATGAAACTTTCTCCCGTAAAGCATACAGTATTCGCGAGACAATTGAAAAAGCCTATATTATTTCAGGAGGGACTTTATCTACATTAAAAAATATTAACCACAAGAACAATGTTCGTGCTTTTGCAAGTCGAAATGGGAATATAACAATTGATGCTAATAGTGATCACGAGCGTGTATTATGGCATGAAATAGGTCACCATATAGAACATTCAAATCCCCATCTATTGGAGAGGGCCAAAGCCTTCATTAAATCAAAAACTAACGGTAAAGTTTCTTATCATAATATTGGTAGCCGTGGCAGTGCTGAGTATTTGGTGCGAACCGACCTAAGTCATGGATATATGTCTAAAATTTATATGGAAAATACGGTAAGTTCTGTCAGCGGCAGATTTATATCAAAGCCACCTGCATTAAGCAATTGCAGGGCGACTGAGATTTTTTCTATGGCCTTGCAGATGTATGCCGATCCTGAGCAGGCGACTAACTCTGTATTAAACAATGACGGCGTGCTGGAATTTTTCTTGGGATGTATGAAGGAGTTGCAAAATGAAGTATAGCATTGTGAGTCCCGCTGGGATTAGAGGGATTGTTGAATGCTCTGATGACGGCACATTGCGTATATTTGAAGGCGATATTTCGGAAGAAAATATTGCGCAAGATTTACGCTTTATCAACACAAATTCCGCAATGGGGATCGTGAATACCATTCATGCCGATGGGGTGTTTGTTCTGCGGAGCCTGGAAACTGTTGGCTGGGAGGTTGAGTGGCCAGAGGTGGAAGGAGATCCTGACGACGAAGACGATACTGGCGAATCATATCAAGACATTGATGTGAATTGATATGATTGATAATCCCGCCGTCAGGCGGGTTTTTTTAGCGTGGTGTAAGAATAAATTCAGGATGCTCTCCAGCAAGCAATAACAGGTACTCAAATTCACCAGCCATAAGGCGTCTCGGTTTATTTCTATCTTCTTTGAATTGCCAAGCCCGGAGTTGATACCCCATTTTGTGGGCTAACTCCGTTTGCGTTAGCCCCATTCGCTGGCGGATTTCAATTATGGTTTCCGGGGTGTTTGGTGGGAGTTGTTTCACAATATGCCCTTTGCCAATGCTGTGATTCGCAACGAAGTATATCATCGTTGAATCGATTCACAGAGCTGCGCCGAACAGACCGCAGCATGGCATCCCTTCATCACAGTACCTGGCCCATTCTTTTTGGCATTCTTCTGTTTGCGCGTATTGGCTTAACGCGTCATCCAGCATATCCCAGGCCTTATAGGAATCCTCTGCAACGCTAAACAAAGTCCTGCCTTCCCGGCTTAGAATTTGCAGATTGTAAATGTTTTCATTGCTCAGACATGCGTGGCTGATATGCATGTAAACCGACCATGCAGGAACTCGATTTTTGATAGCAAGTTGGTGTAATTTGGAGTTAATTAAAGAGCTTTTCATGGAATTTCTCCGCAGCAAAGTGGTCAACTTTTTTAATCTTAATACGCACAATGTGCATATTCAAGTTTTATTCTTCACTTTGTTACGAGAGGGGCCAGCCAATATTTCTAGTTGAAAAGATCCATCATCAAAAATCACATACTGACTATGCTGCCGCAAACTGAAAACATTTCGCGGTGACTCATGGCAACGAAAGACAAAAACAAAGGCTTTCTGTCGGCATTGAAGAAAGCCTTCAACAGTGGCGATGTCACGCCTGCTGATCCGGTCGTTTTTACAAGCGGTCATAGTGTCGTTGCGCGTTCTGGTCTGTCTGCTTTACGTCCGGGTATCCTGGGTGGCAATAGCGATGGCATGACAAGCGCGGCAGATACAGTATCAATTTCGGCAGAACTGCCCGGCGACCGCCTGCAAAAATACAACATACTGGAGACGATGGCGAAAAGTCCGACTATCTCCACAGCATTAAACATTCACATTGCGCATTCTCTGGCTCCATCAAAAAAAACAGGCCTCGCATTTATTCTCGCTCCGAAAAATGGGGCAGATAAGGAGGCTGTAAGTCGATGTGAGGAATTGACCGCTGATTTAAGCTCAATGATTAATGATGGCCTGCCATCGTGGGCCATGATCATGGCTATTTTCGGTGTGTCGTATATCCGTCCATATGCAGAGCAAGGGAAGGGGATAACTGGAATTGAGTCGAGCTATTACACGCTCCCTCATTTCGTTCAGGAGTTTTATCGCGGTAGCCAACTTGTCGGATTCAGCGGTGATTACATTCTGGATACGCATACTTTGCGCAGAGTTATAACCGAACCGTGGAATCTGGTTTCCATGAAAAACCCGTACTGGACGCCTCAGCATAAAGTAATGCCAGTAACTTACGGCACTAAAGGCTATTCCTTGCTTAGTGAACAGCAGGACAAGCCGTTAATGGAGACGCAGAACTACGGTACGTCGTTTCTTGAATACAGTTATGAACCCTACCTGAATTTATGTGCCGCGCTTGCTGCGCTGAAAGCAACGCGAAACAACGCTGCAAAAATTGATCGCCTGATTGCACTCACAACGAACACGATAGATCCGGTAAACGCGGCGAATTATACGCGCGGGGTCAGCCAGGCACTGAAGCGTCATAGCGACCTCGTAGCGCAACGGTCGATTAATTCTAATGCTCTCCCATCTGTACTTAACCATCTGATACCCGTCATGGGGGATGGGAAGAACGGGATCACCATTGATACGCAATCTATACCCGCAGATATCAGTGGTATCGAAGACGTTATGTTTCATCTCCGACAGCTCGCGGCAAGCCTCGGTATTGACGCAACAATGCTTGGCTGGGCTGATCAGATGAGTGGTGGACTTGGAGAAGGCGGTTGGCAGCAAACAGCTATCCAGGCCGCCTTACGCGCGAACTGGATCAGACAGGCCGCCCAGCGGACTATTTATCGGCTTCATGACATTCACCTCGCTTATAAATACGGGAAGGTTTACACCGAAAAAAACCGTCCTTATGACGTGCAATTCAACTCAATGAACACAGCTATCCAGGAAGAGGAAAACCGAGAGCTGGATGCGCGCGCCAACTTCGTAGCTGTCATCTCGCAAATAATGGACCAGATCCAGAACAACCCGAAACTGGCGGGTAGCGACGCGTTTATGCGTTATCTGTTCACCGAACAGCTTCGTATCGACGATGACACTCTCAACGTAATGATCCAAGAGTTTAAGGCGAATGAATCAGAGCAAAACAACGAGCATGGTATGTACGAATCCGCGCCGTTGTCGTCCGGTGACGATCCGGAAAACTGGACGCAAGAACAATTAATCAACTTTGCAAAATTTGTGATGAGCAATAATTAACCGGAGGGAAATAATGCAATCACTGAATACCGTTACGGATCGCTTCTCCCTGGTAGAGAAAATCCGCAAACACACACCTCAGAACAATCGCAATTACGTTATCCAGTCGGTACGAGACACATTCAACTCGCCAGAAACAAAAGAGCGTATCGCACTGGGTGAGATGTATGGTTATTACGGTCATGGTCGCCGGGCGATGCACTATAACAAAACGAAAAGCCTGGACTTGCCGGAAGTCTCTGTTGTGATGGTAGATGGGAAGCCTGTTGTATTGGAGAACGTGCCGTCAAACAGGACTATCGACATTTCAATTGACGACAACGGCATTGTTACCCATACACAGGAAATACTGGATACGGACACCGGACGTATTGTTCAGGGTATGATTAATTCTGGCGCAGGTGGTTGGTCATGGGCTACATCTGGTCCAGATTACTCTGTATCCCTGGTAAAGTCTTTTCACGGTTTTGATTACGTAACTGTGCCTAACTATATCAGCCTCGACAAGAAAAGCCTGATGCTTGAATCAGCAGAAGAACGCGACGCGGCGATTCATGCGGCACTTATCGAACAAGGTTTTACCGATAATGCTGCTACGGATCTGGTTCACCACTTTTCAGCAATGAAGAGTCAGCAAGCCATATTCGAATCAGCACAACGTGAAGTTCTGGAGTCGGAACTGATACATCTTGAAGTGGAAAATATGCAGCTTCGCGACAAACTACGCGACCAGGCCGCGATGATGGAAAGCCAGGGGGAGAACGCGAAGAAATGCCGCCGTATTTTGCGTGATGCTATCCAGGAAATGCCTGTTTTTATCAGCGCAGAACAGCGCCGGGCGCTCTGCCGTATGCAGTCAGAGGATGATGCACGCATTGTCGCGGCGATGCTTGAATCCCTGGGGGCTAATGCCACTTATGGTCTGCCAATATCAGCCAATAAACAACAAGAAATACCGGTGAAAGAGAACAAGACGGTGACTCCGCTGATCTTTGTGTCTAAGAGGATGTGAGCTAAAAGCTAGCTTAATTTTCTAACACAGTGTGTTTTTATACACTGTTGATCCGACGGCACGTGATCGAGTAGGATCGCGGTCACTGCTCCGGTAGCGACTGCCAAAAAAAGCAAAAGCCGCTGAGTAGCGGCTTTTGGGTGTATAAATCCACTGGCATAGATTTATACGGTAGATAGATTTTTCACGGAACTATCTGGTGAGTATTTTAAATTCAGTTTCAGTTACTTTCAACACTTCTGAGTATAAAAACAACACTGAATACCACAAAAAAATCAAAGGTCATCAGTTGAGTTTTTTTGCTCGTCATAGCGGTTTTCTTTCCCCTTCACATAGCGCCATTATTGCCGAGTTCGCCAACCTGGCAGGAGCTACCGATGAATACATGATCCGTCGCTCATATGCGGATATGTCCGAGATTACAGGACGCAGTATTTCTACTGTGCGCCGGGCATTTGCCGAAGCGACGAAGTGCGGAATGCTTGTTAAGCAGCATCAGGTAGCGAATAACAATGCTCAGGTGTGTAACGTGTACCGGTTTACAACACAATTTCTCCACTTCATTCATGTAGCAATGGAGATAGGGAGTAAGCAGGGCATCAAATTTGCCAACGCCACAAAACTGGTTAAGCAGTTGATTTCAAAGGTTCGTTATTTTTTTGAAACTGGGAACCCCCTGTTCAAATTGAACAAGTCCCCCCATGTTCAAAATGAACAGCCAATAGAAAATAAGAGTCACTCTATAGCCAAAAGAAGAGAAAGATCATGCGCGGTTCAGCCAAAGGCTTCACCAGCAGATAGTTCTCAAGCGGATAATGGGGGGCTGGATAAAAAACCAGTAATCAGGGAAGAACATAGCAACCACTGCCTGGCGGCGGCAAAAGCGAGAGCTGCAAAGCGTCGTTCAGATGAGGGGCACGCAAAACGGCAGGCTCTGTATCGTACCGCTGAAAAGCTGGCAAAAAAATTTGCATGGATACGTAGTGCCGCTACAGCAGTGAATAAGCCTAAACAATCCAGTGCCCTGGATTTCTCAATGGATTATTCTGGCTCCCAGGGGTGTGCAACCATTGGTGAAGCCTTTGACCTGATGAAACAGCGTGGCTATCGGTCTGAATTTGACCGGGAAGACTGGTCAATTCCGGAGGGCTTTCGGGGATGATGTTGCGATTGACTGTACAATAACCGTGCGGCGGGAATTTCACCGCTCGAAAATGTATGTTAGAAAATTAAATTGATGTTTCTAATCAAGAATGTATGATTTATATCGTCACTAAAAAACAGCATCTGATAAAAATTCTGTTGATCTTTCTAATGTTCAGGCTTATATTCATGCCGTCGTAGCAAATTCTGCGACCGGGTTTAGCAGCCTGAATGTTAGTGCGGACAACCGCAGATATCCGATATTGCGGTATTTTTGTGTCCGTAAAACCGCGTTACGCCCAAATTATGGTGGGGCGTGATGGGGAGGCTTCGGCCTGCTGGTTTCACTAACGCCAGTCTGCTAACCCCGTCACGTCCTGCCACCTGTTTAGCAGCGGGTAGCAGGTTGTTAAACCTGTTAGTGAGGCCGTAACTATGGTTAATGCCAATCCTTGCTCACGTCCAGAATTCATCTGGCGTTTTCACTCCCTGCAAAAACACTGCGATCACTTCGCAATTGCCGCAACTGAAAAAGAAGCCCGTTCTCTGATCCCTGATCAGTATGGCGTTCTCACTGGTCGTTTCTCTACTTCCCCACAACCAAACACCAATCCCTGGTATCGCAATATTACCAATCCCGGCATTGCGGAGGCTCACTGATGGATATCTGCATTCTCGAAAAGCCATCAATGACCAGCATTGAGATCGCGGAGCTGGTGGGAAAACGTCATGACAATGTGAAACGCACTATTGAGACATTAGACAAAGGTGGCGTTATTGTTCGTCCTCAAATTGAGGTTTTCGAAAAAATCAATAACTTAGGACTACGACGTAGTGTTGAGGCTTACGTCTTCGAAGGCGAGCAAAGCAAGCGCGATAGCATTATCGTCGTCGCGCAGCTCTCTCCCGAATTCACCGCCCGGCTGGTGGACCGCTGGCGCGAACTGGAAGAACAAGTACGCCAGCCGTTGACCGAAATAGAGATGATCGCTGCAATGGCTGCAAATGCAGTTCAGCAGCAAAAGCGGCTTCATGTTGTTGAGTCAAAGGTTAGCCAGGTTGCTGAAACCGTCGAGCAGATCAAGAAGGGCAACATGCCAGAAGGTTACATTGGCTATCGCCAGTTAGCGGCGAAATGTGGCCTGACTGAAGCCAAATGCCGTAACCTGGTCAACGCTTACCGGATTCCCACAGATACGCATGAGTTTTTGACGCCAGAGGGGGTATTGTCGCGTCGTACTATTGTGGCCTTATCTCCCTTCATGAATGCCTTTACCCTGATGATGTCGGAGGCTGAACACCGAGGAAAACGCTGGTATCACCCAAGGATGGGACAATTCCAGGTGATCGGTTGGGGAGGCGAGTGATGGACATCATGCAGGCGGTAAAAAAAATCAGGGAAGGACAGGCTGAAGTGTGCCGCCGTAAAGCATGGAGTGTTGGTATATGGATCTGGCCTGATAATTGCTCTACTACCGGATGGTTTTGTATTAATGGATGCCAGATCCGGGAAGTCGATTTATCGACGGCGGATGCAGTCGGTAATGATTGGATCGTAACTTGAAGTGTGATGCCCCGGCCTGGCCGGGGCTTTTTCATGCCTCATTAGTTGAGGTTGCTGCGTCGCCGACAGGTAACAGAGCTGTATTGCGTGGTTCGCCAGCAGGCCAGCGATAGCCAGACACTCTTGATGTTGGGAATGCGCGAATATTAACAGCATCCCCCTGGTTCCCACCCAAGACAAGCAGATCGCCATTGGCGCGGCGTCCGACAACAAAGCCTACATGCCCACCGCCTGCGCGAGTAAATACAACGATACATCCGTATGCCGGTGTATCTAATTTCTCGCCCCAATCCAGATAGGATTTTGCCGACTCAAATCTTGTTGAGCGGATGCCTACACGTTCCAGCATTGCACCGACAAATGCTGCGCACCACGGCGTTTCATCGTCTTTAATTCCACCGCGCTTAATATCCCGCCAGAACTGGACGATCTCAGGATTGTGTTTCGCTCCTTTTATTTCGGTGACTCCAATATTTTTACGGGCTTCAATAAGCCAGCGAGGTTCATTATTGATCATAATCATGCTCCGAATGAAAAAAGAGCAATAACTATGTTGAGAATGTGATTTCTATTACACCAAACATTATTAAACGGCATTCATCTTTAACTTTATTCAATGTATTATCTAACAGAAAAGTTAAGTTGCGCTAAGTTAATGATAACACTGGTTATTATTGGTTTGCGTTATTTATTTGAGAAAAGAGAAAGTTATGAAAAAAGCAATATTAGCGACTATTGTTTGTGCATTTGCATTATCAGGATGCGCTCCGGTTCAGACATACAACAAGCCTCAGCAAGTAAAACAGTTTGTTAAACGCCCAGCATTCCCTGTAGAGGAATATCAGGCATTGCCGAAAAAAGGCACAGGTAAGGTTAAGGGGGAATTATTTGGAGTAACTCGCGGAGGGGATGTGAAGATTGGTGCTGGCTCCAATATCATACTGCGTCCGTATACTTCATATATCAAAAATACCCCCAAAATTGATTACGACACTCAGACCTTAGAAATAATCGACGGCAGGGTTGCGGAATATGACAGAACTGTCCTGACTGATGCTCAAGGCAAATTTGAGTTCGAAAACGTACCACCAGGCCAGTATGAAGTGATTGGTTCGTTCAGTTGGTATGCTGGAAATTTCCCGCAAATCGTTCTTCTGAACAAAATCATTACCGTTAAGAACGGTGATGTTATCCAGGTTCAACCATGATCCCCTTTTGAGTAAGAACCTTCGGGGTGTGATTCTGCGAAATTAACACACTCCATACCCTCTCAAACCGTGCCGCTTAAGGCGGATTTAACGGTTTTGAGGGGGCTTCCTTTGGACAAAATAATTGATTCAATTAGCCAGGCCACCAGCATTGGGGCGCTGATTGAAATTGTTAGTCGGTTGCATAAACCGCGAGCTGTAGTGACCTTTGGCGTTAAGAAAGTCGATGGCGTCAGTATTCAGAAAACACGCCGGGCAGCAAACAACGCCGCAGTAAATCTTCTTAATTCCCTTCCGCCTGGCTTCGATGGGGCGAAATTAACTGACGAACAGCGCCAGATTCTTGCCGGGTATACCGGTGAAGGCGGCCTGACAGATGGTGAGGGCAGCCAATACGAATACTATACGCCACAGTTTATGGCAGAAGGTATATGGGATCTCTTCGGCGACTACGGTATTGATAGCGGTCACGTACTGGAACCGTCAGCAGGCACAGGTATTTTCCAGGAGACAAAACGGCAGGGCATGATAATGACCAGCGCCGAACTGTCTCCGATCTCCGGTCGAATAAACCAGCTTTTGCACCCGGAAGATGATGTGAATATCGGGGCGTTTGAGGCGCTGGCGGCGAAAGATGCAATGTATGACCACGCAGTTGGTAACGTACCGTTTGGCGAAGGGCGTTCCGGCGTCGCCGGGCTTGATCCGGCATATGCAAACGAGAAGAACGTTGGCAATTATTTTGTGCTGCGCACGATCGACAAGGTTAAGCCTGGTGGACTAATTGTATTGGTGGTGCCGAATGGCATGACCGATGGTACGAAATACAAAAAATTGCGCGATAAAGTCAGCCGTAAAGCGGAATTTTTGGGCGCGCATCGTATGCCTTCTGGTACGTTCAGCGAATCCGGTACAGATACCGTGGTGGACGTATGGGTATTGCGTAAACACCCGGAAACCTTCCTGGAGATGATCCCCGACACGGATGATGCAACGCTCAAATCGGCAAACGTCCTTTGGGATACCTTCCTCAAAGGGAAATGGTTTACAACCGAAGGGAAGCGATTTGTTTACGGCGACATGGAACGCACCAGCTTCCGCAATACCCTGGTGGTGAAAAAGGACGGTCGTGTATCCAATGAGTCGATGAAAACCGCGTTATCACGCCGCTTTGAAAGCCGTATTAATTGGGATTTGCTCGGAGTAACTACCCAGGCATGGCAGGGCGCAAAAGTAGGGGATAAGCGTCTTGTAGGCGGTATCTGGCATGAGTTTGATGGCCTGAAATGGGTTAAGGACACGACAACCAAATCCTCCGCGCTTGATGTAAGTCGATATGGTGTTTCGACGTTTGGCGATCTGCAGATCGCGTTCCAGTCAACAAACGGGATTCTGGCTTTGTCATGGGACCAGATATCGGCGATCGCGTCCGACTATCCATCGGTTGTCAGTGATGAAGTGGCAGCAATGATTCGCTTTGCTGGCAAACAGCGAGAAAAAGACAGGGAGCGCGTTATGCGCGGTGCGTTGATAGGGCAGTTGATCAACAAGGCACTTGATTTGCGTAACCTGGGGGTGAACGTTGATGACAAACTGGCAGATGCATCCCGCCTGGCGGCAGCAGAAGTTGCGAAGTATGGACCACCGCACGCGATTAAGCTGAATGGGCTTGCTGAAGCTGGCGCTAAAAACTGGATGACGTTCACTGGCAATGTGAAACAGGATGGTTCCACTTCTGACCTTCTGGCAGGGCGACTTGATGTAACGGATGGTGCTGCCGGTATTGACTTTACACGTCCGGAACAAGTGATAGCACATCTTTTCAGTGATGTAGCCCTTAATCCTATAACGCTGGGCGACTTTCGTGAGGCGTTTGCTGGTGAACTGCCAGAGGACGACGACGCGGCCCTTGAATACCTGGCGAAATTTGATGATATCGCTATTGATGGGTATGGCTGCCTGCTACCGATGGACCGCGCCACCAGCGGCGATATTGTAACCAAAACAGCATTGCTGGTGGGCTGGCGTGATGCATCAACAGGTGAGCAGAAAGCGAACTTTGAGCGTCAGTTGGCGAAAATCGAAGAGAAACGCATTTTCACGCCACTAAATAAAGTCACCGTTAATCTGAACGCCCGCTGGCTGGATCGCCGCTTGATAAAAGAGTTCCTGGCAGAGCAGGGCTATGACGAGTTTAAGTACACAGAACCTGATCTGAAGATCGTCGATGGCATTCTGGTATCTCCGGACGATTACGAAGGTAAGGACGGGGTATTTACCGGCTATCAGCTACGAACCGTAAACGGCAAAAACGGGAATGAGTTCAAGAAGGCCAACAATAAAGACGGCTTCCTGAACCAGTTAGAAAACTACCTGAACGGTGTTAAACCGCGTGGGCAGAACGCTAACGAGTACCTGGATAAAATTGCTCAACTGGAAGTTAGCTTTAACGACTGGTTACGCACCCACCCGCAGGCGGATCAGATAGCCCGTGACTATAACGACGCATTCAATGGCTTCATTCCGTTCACGCACTCTAACGCACCGCTTGGCCTGGAAGGGATTAGTGGAAAGCGCATTCCTCTGACTTATCAGAATGAAGAAGTTCGTCGCTTGTCAGAAGATGGGCGCGGCATCATGGGATTTGGTACCGGGCTGGGTAAAACCACGACCGCGCTTGCGCTTGAGGCGTATAACTTCGAAACAGGTCGTACTAAACGCACGTGTATTGTTGTTCCGAAGGCGGTTTATCAGAACTGGTATCACGAGGCACAGAGCTTCTACAGTGCTGATGCCTTCGCCAATATGATGTTTATCGGTCTGGATGAAGTTCGTGATGACAGCGGAAATATTCTGACCGCTCCGGTGCTTGATGAAAATGGCGAACCCCGCCTCGACAGTAACGGGCAGCCTCTTACCAGAAATGTTGTGAAAGAGTCCGCCAGCGCCGTTATCGTTCAGCGCATGAACATGATCCCGTCGTCAAATTGGCGAACGGTCATCATGACAAAAGAACAATTCGCGTCTATCCCGCTACGAGAAAAAACCATCGAGGAGAACTCACAGCAAGCTGTCTTTAATGCTGTGGAAATGGGGCGTCTTGACCTGGCGTCTGGTAAACATCGTGATGCGCAGAAGAAGAACAAGATTAAGGATCAGGCCGCGAATACCGGTACAACGAAGAAGCAGAATATCCCGTACTTTGAGGATATGAACTTCGATAGCGTGATTGCCGACGAGGGGCATAACTACCGCAACTCCTTTAATGCCGGGCGTGAAGCGGGACAACTGGCATATTTGCCTAACCCGGCAGTATCCAAGATGGCCCGCGACATGGCTGTAAAAGCTGCGTACATGATGAAACGCAACAACGGGCGTGGTGTAGTCATGCTGACGGCAACACCGCTGGTGAACAGTCCGATTGATGCCTTCAACATGCTGTCTACAGTCATTCCGCAGGAAGAGTGGATGCGCATGGGCATCATTACGCCTGATGATTTCGTTCGTGTGTTTGGTAAAACAGCCACAGTTCAGGTCCAGAAAATTTCCGGGGAAGTGGAAGAGAAGCAGGGGCTGGTTGGCTTCCAGAACCTTGATGGCCTGCGTGGTATTTTCCATCGCTGGACTACTCTGAAGACTGCTGCGGACGTCGGGGCGACGGTTAAAATCCCTGATATTGTCGAGAATACCTTGCAGATCCCGATGACAGGGGAGCAGGAGGCTGCTTATGAAGAGCTTCGTAAGCGTGCACAGGAGTTAAGTAGTAAAGATGCGCTGACGGTTGATGAAAACGGGCATATCACAAACGAAAAACCGGATGATTTCATCTTCTCCATCATCCGCGACATGGATAAGGTTGCTATAGATCCGGATCTGTATGCCAGTGCGATTACATTCCAGTTCCCCGTTGAGCTTGCAGACAAGGTAAAAGCTATTGCTGATGCCCTGCCAAAAGTAGCTGGCGGTAAAGTGGCAGATGATGCAGACGAGGCCGAAGAAGACGGCGCTGGTGGGCTGGTTAGTACGCGCACCAGTAAGGTAGTGAAGACCACCTTTAGTGAACATCCGGCGCATGTTGAAATACGTGCCAGCATTGAACTGGAAGCTGAAATACTGAAGGCCATTGCTGCCGCCGGGATTGATATGCAGCAGGTATCACACCCAATCCCGCCGAAGTATGCCGCGCTGATCGAAAACCTTCGTGAAGGTCTGAAGAACGGTAAACAAATTGTCTTCATTGATGAAAAAGCCCAGCACCAGAAGCTGCGCCGTATTATCGCCAGTGCACTGCAAATGCCGGAGCAAGAGATAGGCATTATCAATGCGACGACCGTTAGCCAGGCTGGCGGCATCAAGCTGAAGAAGGTGAATAAGCCGACTGAACCTACTCCGAATAAAAACGGTGAATACAAAGAAGGGGCATGGGAAACCTACTACAGCAAACTTGCCCAATATGAGGATTATCTCTCAGCTAAAAATGATGCTGGCCTTGAGGGTATGGAAGGCATTGCCGCCGACTATAACGAAGGGCGCACGCGCATAATTATCTGTAACAAGAAGGCTGAAGTAGGTATTAACCTGCATATCGGGACAACCGATATCCACCACCTGACACTACCCTGGACACCAGCCAGTATCGACCAACGAAATGGGCGCGGTGCGCGCGTAGGTTCACCGCAAGAGAAGGTCAATGTTCACTACTATTGTGGCAAAGGCACATTCGACGACTTCCGTCTGGATACGCTGAAACGTAAGAAAGACTGGATCAAGATGGTGATGACCTCCGACATGTCAGAGATCGCCAATGGTGATGCGGATGATGCTGATGAACGCGCCATTATGCTGGCGGCAAACCCGGAAGAACGCCGCGCAATCATGGCTCGCCAGGCGCAAGAGCGTGAAGAACGTCTGAAACTGAAAGCACAGCGCGAGGCCAACAATGCTCTCGATATCTACCTGAAAGCGGCAAACGCCGCTGGAAAAGATATCGGCATGATGGAGACAGAACTGAAAAGCGCGATGGAACAGATAGAGTATTACCAGCGAAATCTTGACGACCTGATAAAAGCAGGTACGAACAGGAATGGGCAAAAATTCGCGCTTGAGCAGTTGAGTAGCTACAGAAAACGTGCGCGGGTGCTGCGGTTTGCGATCTCCAGGGCAAAAGACGCGGATACCATAATGAAACGCTCTCGTGGTGATGTGGAGCGCGCTATTAAGTCTGGTGTGCTGGATATCAGTATCGATGTTATTCAGAACCCACAGGAATATATGCGCACTGACAAGAATATCCTGTTGCATAAAGGTAGTTATTACCGTGCAGTCATTGATGATCGCGAAACAACAGCGATTGTCCGGGTGGAAAAAATTGACGGTGAAAAAGCACAATACCTCTGCCGTATCGCCTGGCTGGATAGAGCAAGTCGTTACGCTCGATCACCGGGGTCAATCGTTACATTGCCGTTTGACTCTGTGATTGAAGCGGTAACTTTTGAAGAGGGGGTAGCTGAATCGCGCGCAACGGCTGCGCGTGGTGTTCAGTGCCACCAGCTATCAACAATACTTACTCGCGATCAGTTCTATGATGCTATTCGCAATGGGGTAATGAATGTTATTGCTGGTAAACCTGGTAATGCATGGGGCGGTGGGTCAGCTATTAAATACTGGGCATATCGCACAGATGATGGTCAGATCGCGCTGTCATCGGCCTATGATGGCGTGATAGGCCAAAAAATCGGGCGAGCATCGGATATAGCACCTGAACGATGGATATATCCAGATGGCAACGATGAGGCGCTGAAGCGTGAAGTGGCAAAAATACAAGCCAGTGATAACCCGCTGAATATCGTGGACGGCGAGGGATTCCTCCAGGCATTGTATGGGTATGATTACATCCAGGGAATGCAGGCATGGGGCGCACAGGCAACGATGGATGATGTTGTCCAGGAGTTCGAAAACTGGATGGCTGGGCGTGGTCTGTCAGGTCGTTCGCTTAATAAAGTCACTTCTGAAGATATTCTTAGCTTGTTCCGCAAACCGTCCGGAGAAGGTCTGGAATCATTCTGGAGGACCGTGCTGGCATACCGTTTATTCAAGGGCAGAATGAAAGCCTTTAGCAATATCGATGATATTGAACGGATGTTTAATCAGGTCAAGATCGCCAAAATTAAGACGAAGATCGAAAAAACACGTTCTGCGCTGGTGGCCTGGCGCGATGCATTGTTTGAGCAATATAAATCACTCAGTGATGCAGATGGATGGGCGGCATTGGAACAGTTGGCGAATAATGGGGTAGATGGAGCGAAACTCGCCATAGTCCAGGCTGATAACCCCCTGGAATCACCGGCAGCACAGTGGATTAAGGTGGGGGCTGTCATCAATGCATTTGATGAAAAACACATTAGTAAGGACGATTTTGCTGATGCTGTTTCTGTTAATCGCCTGGTAGAAATGGCTACCCGCCGCGCCCGTGAGTTGAAAGACGGTGACTATGTGAATGAGTTGCCGGATGCGCTCAAATCAGCAACGTGGCAAGACTATGTATCGCTGAAAAACGGCGGGGCCACCGAATCAGAGAT
Organism: Escherichia sp. WS1450; assembly: GCF_046487395.1. Taxonomy (NCBI): domain Bacteria; kingdom Pseudomonadati; phylum Pseudomonadota; class Gammaproteobacteria; order Enterobacterales; family Enterobacteriaceae; genus Escherichia; species Escherichia sp. WS1450. The sequence continues at coordinate 69,185 of NZ_JBJQJO010000022.1, read as the reverse complement.
CGCGGAAAGGCTTGAACAGGCTGAAAGCAAAAGAGAAGAGCAGGCGGCAGTGGCTGAAGCAAGAGCTGATGAAGCGGCGAATGATGACTATATCATTGTGGTTAATGATAAGCCGATTCGCGCTAAGGCGCGTGTTCGCGGGCGCTGGTGGAGTGTCAGCGAGGACGTCGGTGCGGTTTATCTCATTGCCGACCAACCTGGTTCCTCGACAATACGGAACGCCAAAGACGCGATTAAGAAGATTGGCGGGCGTTTCTGGAATTTTGAAGCAAACCCGGTTGCTGATGTGAACTTTGACCGTCCTGCATGGATGGTGTCTACGCGTTACTCGTTAGATGAACTGCGTAAAATAATCGCCGATGCGGCCTAACAGATAAGGAGCGGCCCCAACCGGGGCCGAATTTGAATGACGACATTAATTGACACTGTAAAACCGACGGAATCCTACCTTGAGGACATTTTGCCGCAGGCGCTCAATGGCAGGAGTGAAGAGGCGTTTCTGGATGCATATCTGGATGGCATGGCGGAAAGGCTGAAAAGAGATCCACAGCTTTATCATCTTTATGGGCCGTGGTGGCCTGCGCTTAAAACGTTATTGCTGGAGCGTGGCGACATATCATTTGGACAAGTTGTAGATAGTGATGTGGCAGAAATCTACAAAATGAGTCGCCCGGCGCTTACGGTTTTAGCCGGGCATCTGTATTCGAGCGATCGCCTGGAAAATGACGCGGTATACAATCCCGTTCATGCTCTGGAAGTCGCGCCTTATGCTGATGATACAGAGCCATACGTATACACAAGTTACGACGAGTCTATAGAGAAATATCGAATCGTGGGGTAGCCATGCGGAAGAATCGTAGGTTTACGATCGACGACTTAAAAGCGTACTCACAAGGGAAGGGATACGCCCTTGAATACCACCGTTATAAGCGGGTATTTACCCTGCGGCATATAGAAAACCCTTCGAAATGGGGATGGATTTATTTTCCGCACACTGACGATAAGCTGGTGGGACTTGTTGATGATTTATCCTATGAAGGATGGATGATTGCTATCGACAAGGCGGTTACGGAAATTAACGAACCTGATAAAATAAACCATTAAAAATAACAAGTTGGGTAAATGACATACAATTTACCCGGCTTGTTGACCCGCATCACCATTTACTCTAAAAACAAGTCCGACCTGTTGCATCCGCCTATCTCTTCAGTAGTATTCCCCTCGGTTTTGATAAAACTAACGCTCTTGTTATTATCGTGTTCATGATTTCAGGAAGTTTGTGTTAGAAATTTGATGCGAAGACGCAGGCATCATAGTGCGTATTCTGAAATATCCCCGCACGCTGCTGCACTGAGAGAGTTAGAAAGAAATCCTGACTTATTAAAACGGAATTACGAACATTACGAACAGGTTCGCGTTCTGGATTGGCTGTATCGCAACATGCGATACGTGTATGAGCACACACACTCAACACCGAACGGCGGCCTGAGAGGCAAAAGGACAGCCATTAAGATGGTGGCAGAAGGTCAGAAGAAGGGCTATCCGGACCTTTCTATTGACCTTGCTCGTGGTGGGTATCACGGAATGCGCATTGAGATGAAGCACGGGAGAAACCGTCTGACTCCCGAACAGCTCGTCTGGATGACTCGCCTCACGGAAGCAGGCTATTACTGCTTTGAGGCGCGCAGTGCCGATGAAGCCATAAAAGCTATCACGGAATATGTAAATCTTGATTAAACGGAGAAATCGTTTTGCGTTTACTTAACGTGGCTGAACTTATCCCTGCCGGTGCTAACGTTGTTGCTCGTCGCTGCTCATGGCCTCATTCTTTCTGTATAGAGCTTAAAAAGATGGATGATGGGGCATTAGAAGCCCGAAACATAGTTACCGGCGACAAGGTATGCATTACCCCGGAAAGCGCGAAAGCCAATGATTGGGAGTTTGTTCATTGAGCAGAAAACACCACGTAAATCTGACGTTTGCTGATGACGCCGGAAGAACCAGAAGCATAACCATGAAAGTTGCTTCCAGGAAAGTAACCGCGCCACTTATACGAGAGGCCGTAAGTGAACTTGATATGAGTGAGAATGCAGCTCTGTTATCGGTAAGCTGGCTGGGGAAAATGACGGATCAGGAATACTCGGATGGTATACCCCACGGTGAGCGGCAGATAGTAAAGCGCGCGTTTAGAATTTCAGAGGTAGTTGTCGTACTGATAGCTTTGATTTATATGGCATACATGCTACTCCAACACGTCTAAACGGTCATAAACCCGCCAGTTGGCGGGTTTTTTGTTGCCTGAGTCTTTTTATTGAAATTGCATACTAATAAAATATGTTAGAAAACTAATTTCAAGAAAGGGAACAAACATGAGTCAGCAAGTAGAATCATCAAGCCTGGAGATCATCTCAACCGCAATTGAAACGCTGCGGACACAAATCGCGCTTATACAGAAACGAAATCCGGGCGATGACCTGTCAAAGCGACTGCATGAGAGCGTCATTGCCACTACAGATAACCTGGTGGCGGAAATCAACCAGCTCCTTGATGATGGGGCAGTTGATTACAATAAGCTGGTGGATCAGTTTGAGGAATATCAGCAAGCCGTTAATGATGGCTTGATCCGTTTTTCTCAAGTCACTGGTGTATCAGCGACAGTTGAAAGCCTGGGGGATGCAGTTAATCAATTTGCCGCGAATATGCGTAATGAGATCGGCAATCTGGAGGCGCGTCTTGAGCAGGCAAATACACTGCGCAAATCTGCTGAAGTCGATTTGAGTCGTTACAAAAAAGACTATCCGCCAAGCCTGACAAAACGACTGGATGTTGCGGAGAAAGATAACCGCACGCTGAAAAGAGAGCGTCGGGAACTAAAAGAGCGTTTAACCAAGCTAAATCAGCAATGCGTTGAGTATCAAGGCGAACTCGTCACACTGCGTAAAAAGTTAGCAGCGGCGCAGAGCATTATTGAAACATTGAAACGAGAGTGCTCAGAACTTGGTCATGATCTGAATCGCGCCTGTGGCATGGGGCAAAGGCCAGAGACATTCCCGCTAATGTATGACGGAAGAGAAGCTATTGCCTATATCCATGAGTTTCCGCATGGTCTGGTCGCGGAGACTGGGCAACGTGGCGAAGCGTTGCTGACGGCAAATTACCATCAGCAAATCAGAACCAGCCGCCTGCTGACGATGGATGTGATCCCGTCAGTATGGGGAACGCCGCTTTACTACCGAATTCCTGGCTTCGAAACTGACTGGAATACCGACATAGACGAATGTCTGGCAGATAAAATTATGGCGTACCTTGAAACGGATTTTCCACGCTTGCATCGCCGGATTATGGACTCTAAGGATGCACCGATCGACGAATTGAAAATGCGTCCAGAGACGTTGGAGGCAATCAAGCAGACTGAGTTTGATACAGTGTTCAGTGTGGCCTGCATTCCAAGCAGCTTTCATGAAAGCATTCCGTTCATGCAGGGCGATCGCCGTCAGGAAATAATTGATGCTTGCCGGGTATGGGCGAACGAGTGGGATAAGAAGAACGGTGGAGTTGAAAATCTTTACGGGAAATAATGTGTTAGAAAATTAAAATTGTTTTTCTAACATATTGATTATGTAGTTAACTTAACATAGAATTTTTCGTGCTGGTGGGGAGCTTCCCATGTCGCTTGCGGGTTTGATAGTCACTTCATTGTCTTTCCCCACCAGCATCAAACAATTTTAAGTGTTAGAAAGTAAATTTTAAGGTAAGGGAAAGCTCCGGCACCGTGCAAATACATGCCCGGCAGGTTTAGTGCGTAAAGTGGTTTCAGCGAGAGCATTTTACGGAGTAAACGACAGTGACTTGAGCCACGGAAGGTCTTTTTATGGTGTTCATTGATGATGATCTGGCAGTGAGTATGTTAAGTGGGCCAGGCTGCATCGGGTCATCATCAGTGCACATCCTCAACGTTAAGGAGGCGCAGAGTTGGGTTTTCCTCTTATTTTGCTGACTCTGAGTCTCCTTAACGTTGCGGTAATGCACCTATGCGGATGTGGCCTTGCATTGTGTCTTGAAAGAATGGGGTAAGGCCGGGGATATCCCCAGGGGGAGGCACCCCCACTGCAACGAACAGCCACAGACGGCAGTCGAGTGATGGAAACGTGCAAAGACTTTAAACCTCGTTACGGCTGGCGTGGCAAACGCGACAACCGAGACAGAGCGGTGACGGGCGGAGAGAGAGCCGCTTCAAGATAAAAGCCGACTATGGATTCCTTTCTGCGGGCCTTTGAAAGTGAATCTTGCTCAGGCAGTCGGCTTTTATGTTGATACGTAGCGATAACCGCGACAGGCGCGGCGGTAAGTATGGCGGGGTTATTCCTTCCCCGTTGAGGACACCGAGTTGCCAGGTTGACCATACGCCTAAGTGGCAATACCGCGAGTGGGATATTTGCCCACCTTCGGGTGGGTGTTTTTTCAGTGTTTTCGTCATGGTTAGCGACTTTGCGGCGGTTTAGAACCCGACCATTAAAGTAAATGCAAACGATGATCTGATGATGGTAGCGGCCTAAGAAGCCTGACGCCACGGGGTATGAGTCGTCCCCCGTCAAAAAATCGACCGCAGAGTGTCCCCGTCTGTGTATTAGGGAACGGGGAGGCATAACAGGCAAGGGCGCTGGTGTGATTAACCAGATGAATGAGAAGGGTCAGGTCTTTCTGGTCAGCGCCCTTACCTGTTACGTCCCTCCCGCGTAACAGCCATTGGTTAATGGCTTTCTGGGATAATGTCTTGTAACGGGTATATCCCGTCATGCTGAAGGCGCTAATCACGCTGGAAGCCAGGGTTATGCATCCCCTGTTACCGAATTGCAGCCAGGGCGCGGTGCGCCGAAAAGCATACGGAGGTGGAAGCCCTCGCCGGAGACGTACCCGGCAAGTGATGGTGTAGCTCAGTAGGATAGAGCAGCAGCCTTCTAAGCTGTCGGTCGGTGGTTCGAATCCACCCACCATCGCCAATTTAGGGGAGTTAGTCCGTAGGGGTAGCGGGGTAGACTGTAAATCTACTGTCATTGCGACTCGGATGGTTCGACTCCATCACTCCCCACCAAATTGCCGGTTTAGCTCAGTTGGTAGAGCGCCTGCCTTGTAAGCAGGATGTCAGCGGTTCGAGTCCGTTAACCGGCACCAACACAACAGGTAAGGGTATTTTGCGACGTCGGAGATCGCCGAGCTTGGCAGAGGGTTCGAATCCCTACGAAGTACCCTTACCGTTGTGATGAATGCACAGGCTGATGTGCCGCAACTACAGTAGTGCGCGCTTTGCGGGGCTTGCTACAACCCTGTGTCGGAGTTCAGCACCGACCATCACAATCACTGGAGAGTAGGGAGCATGGTGCTCAAGCGGTCTTGAAAACCGTCCCATTGCGCAAGCGATGATGGTTCGATTCCATTACTCTCCGCCAGCGCAACGTTAAGAGTATTTGGCTAATTAAGCGAATGCCGGAAGCAGAACCGGATCACCAAATGCGTACAGGCGTCATCGCCGCCCAGTCAGCCAAATGCTCTTACCATTGCGGTGAATGCGGCTAAGCGCACGCGGAACAGTTAAAACAGTAAAGGTGGTCTTTTTACTGGCGTAACGAGAATCCATAAGTGATCCGGCGTTAATTGTTAACTGGTTAACGTCACCGGGAGGCACCCGGCACCGCAACCTAACAGCAATGGCGTTTTGTCTTAAAAGGTGGCTGCAAGTGATGGATTTTTGGGCGTTTGCCGATAAAAACCCGGAGTGGACATTATTGTTTCTGCTGGTGGTTGCATACGGGGTAGAGCAAGCGGCAAAAGCCTTACGCGGTTCTGGCAAAAAGCGTAAGCGTAATTAACAGTAATCTGGCCCTTTAGCTCAGTGGTTAGAGCGGGCGACTCATAATCGCACGGTCACCGGTTCAAGTCCGGTAGGGGCCACCACATTTGGTTGTAACACGGCGTATGGCACATGCGTCGTTAGCGGTCTGGTGTAGCTGTTAGGTACCTTTTACTAACACTGCATGGGCACACCAGGTAGCCGGAATGTGCAAGCCCCGTTCATAGCGTCGGACTGCGGATTCACCATCCTGGCGATTCGGTGTGACAGCCGGAAGAGCACGGCGTACAACAGGAAAAGGCGTTTAATTAGCGTGAGCGCCGTTTTCCGTTGTGGTAATTGCGGCTATGCGCTCGTGACGAAGCCATTTTCATTCACTACGTTCTGATAAGTGTCGTCGCCGGGCGTGGCTAACCTGGCAGGTGGAGGCACCACCGCCACAACTCCTTTCAATTCATCATATAGCCGCTCAGGCTGTAACCCTTAATTAATACGAAGTTACGACGTCACTACCGGTTCAGCCGGGGGATAGTCGCGCGTGTAAAAAAGGAGACGTTATGTTAACGGCGAACGATAACGCGTATTTAGAAGATGATCTCGTTTTGAGTGACTTTATAGGGCGACGAGAATGCTGGACGCAAAAGCGCGAGGAGCTTTATGCAGCGTTAGTTCGTAAAGGCGTCAACATCGAAACCGCACAGAACGGTGATATGACAGTGGTAAGTGTTGGACTGCACGGCGTAAGTGTGTCAGCAATCAATCATGAGCCGTACATTGCGTTATCCGAGTCGATGGTAAGGTTAGTTAAGTTCCTGAAGTACACAGAAGCGAATAACGTGCTCATCGCCAAAAAGAACATCCCGTTCTCATCGGCCTTTTACTGGATGATGAAGGGGCTTGATGCCCGGCGAACATCATGGCCTAAAGGGAGCTATATATCGATGCTCCGTGGCAGTGTTGGTAGCAAAGAAAAGCTCGTCGAATTCCTGCCGGAAGAGGCATTCGATATTGTTGAAGGTTGTGATGTGATGGTTATGCCTCGCCTGGTAATGATGAATGGGGATTTACAGGCGCAGACAGACTGGTTTGCAACTGGAGTTGATATTATCGCTACTGACTGGGAGGTTTTTTGATGTACGAGGCTACTAAATTACGCGCTGAGGATGCGATGCACATTGGTTGGGACATCATCACCTGCAAGATAACATCATGCAAGGCTACACGCACAGACGCCGGACACAAGAGCACAATATCAGGTTATGTCGTGATGTCAGTCAGGAGTGTGCGCATACGCTTCAGATGGAAAGCCTGCCAGGTTACATCATCAATGCCGCTTACCGTCGAGCAGGATTATTTATGCTTACCCGAAATAGACGGAGCGTTGCTGGTGGGCAATAGTGGTCGAAAAGCCGATTTTGAAGCCAGTCTGAAGATGGCGCAGGCGGTGATCAACAAACATAAAGGGAAGTGGGAGGCAAAAGTTAAGCATGTTGTTCGTTTATCCCGCTGGTAGTGTTAGCAAATTGATATTAATTTTCTAATAGATCATGTTTTTGACAGTCTTCTCAGTATTAACAAGCTGATTATCATCCCCTCGGTCTTTTTCTATCCGGGGGATAAATGGAGCAAATCAGTAGCGCCGAAATAGCGGATATCATGATCAGGGCTAACTGCTATCTGACGGTCACCGAAATCACCAGCCGTGCAAAAGCACAATATCCTCACCTTCATGTGTCGCGCGTAAACGTAAATAACATCATACGTTTTTTTGTTCGTTCCAGTCGTGCCATTTGCGAAATAGACGACCGCGTATACCCCCGGAAATATTGGTTACATGGCCTGAATGGATACCAGTTCAAGGTGCGCGGGCGCACTCCTGAATTCGGTCGGCTGTTGGTGAAAAACACCAACCGAAAGATAGAAGCTCAATTACGAAAGGAGCAGCGTCAGTTGGTGGCGATGACTAACCAGCTATGGAACGCCGCTGTGAAAAAACGTGAGGCTTCCCTATGACGTTAATTAACTGGGAAGCGCATCGAGCTAAGTTCCTGGAGTTAAGAGAAGCAACCGGGATCACCATAAAAGAATATTGCGAGCAGCATGACCTCAGCTTTAACACCGCCAGAAAGCATCTCAATATGAAAAAAAATGAGGTTAAGGCGAAAGCTAAGGCTACCGGGAAAAGTACAAAACAGCGCGCAAAAAGCAGCGCCACCGGCTCAAAAAAAGAGCATAAAAAGGCTAATAAAAGCACAGAATTTACAAAAACTGACAAATCGTTGGCTGGTGGACGGTTCCGCGCCATGCCGCAAAAACAAAATGCGGATCACAAAGAAAAGCCAAGTAATAACAACAAGATACACAAGGATGTGAAGGGATCATTTTGTGATGAAATGGGAGAAATGATCCCTAAAAGCAGCGATAAAGCCCAACGAAACAAGGGATCATTGCAAATGATCCCTGATTCATCAGCTCAAAGCACCACTTTGCCTGCCACCAACGTCGCCCGTGAGATGATGAAGAACGGCGCGACTGAACATTTACGACTTGCGATACAGATGGCGCAGGAACGAGCAATTCAGTATCAGGCTATCGTTGACCAGGAAGCGGAGCGACTACAGGAAGAGATTGACGCCCTCGGTGATACACAGCCAGAGGGGATGCACCCAGGGCAGCGTCTTCTCGGACTGATCAGCGATGCGGCCTACTACATGAATGACTTTATCACCAGGCTGGCAGCCATCTATCAGAACGAGCAGAAGCTACGCCAGGGGGATGAAAAACTTGCGCAGGGCGCGCGTCAGCAGGCATTCAGGGAGGCTGAGGCCAGAGAAAAACTGGCGATTGCCCGCCTACAAGCCGAGCAGCGTGGCAAGGAGATTGAGTATCGCATTGGCGCTGACGCACGCGCCGCCAGGGTTATCGCCGCCGCTATACGTATGCGTGAGCGCGAGGAGCTGGATGATATAGGTGTTGCTGAATATATCGAGCGGCAGGGCGTCAGTGTCCCGGCTATCCTGGCGGCACGAGCGGCAAAAGCGATCTCACTTCTGGAGCCTCCGGTTTCTGACGTTAACGATGTTGATGATGAGCAACTGGATAAAGAGGCGAAACAGTTTGCCGAGCAACAAGCTGGACTCCCACAATGGCTTGCACAACGCCGGGCTGAAGTAGCGAAAATCGTTGATAGGCTTGGGATGGGGGATTACGACCGGAACGGAGAACGTAAAGCCGGTGAATTTGAGGCCAATGATGAAGACCTGAATATAGACCCTTCCGCCACGGCTGATATCTACGGTGATTATGACGCGGGGGATACCGGTTTTGATGCTGTAGATGACGAGATTGCGATAGACCAGCCGGAGGATGACTAATGGCTGGTGGTCGTAAGATTAAGTGCGTCACCAGTGATCCACGTTGGCGCGATATGGTTATCAGGTATCGATACAACTTTACCCAGGCGGTTGTCGATATTTTTGGGATGTTCCCCTCCCACCAGCAGCAGCAGATCATTCAGTCAGTGCAGGAGACGGGGAGCAGGACGACCGTTACGTCCGGACACGGAACGGGTAAGTCGTCCCTTACCGCGATGTTGCTACTAATTTTCATGATCCTGTTCCCCGACGCCCGCGTCATTATTGTTGCGAACAAAATAGGCCAGGTAAAAACAGGCGTATTCAAATACGTGAAACAGTTTTGGGCGAATGCTGTTAAGCGTCACGGCTGGTTACAGACCTATTTTGTCCTGTCTGACACCATGTTTTATGAGCGTTCCCGTAAAGGGATATGGGAAGTGCTCTGTAAAGGTTATCGACTCGGTAACGAAGAGGCACTGGCGGGGGAGCACGCTGAGCATTTACTGCTAATCCTTGATGAAGCATCGGGCATATCCGATAAGGCGATTAACGTCATGACGGGGGCGTTAACGCAGAAAGATAACCGTATGCTCATGCTTTCCCAGCCTACGCGTCCAAGCGGTTACTTTTATGAATCTCACCATTCAAGGGCAAAGGCAGAAGGCAATCCGGAAGGTGTCTGGACGGCAATAGTCCTTAACTCTGAAGAATCACCATTCGTTGAACCGAGCTTTATTCGTGAGAAATTGCTGGAGTACGGCGGCAGGGATTCGCTGGAGTACATGGTTAAGGTGCTGGGCCAGTTCCCGCGTGCAATTAACGGGTATTTGCTTGGTCGTGATGAGTGCGACCGCGCCGCACGGCGTAAAGTGTTGCTGGAGAAAGATTGGGGCTGGGTAGCGACCGCTGACGTCGGTAATGGTCGCGACAAATCGGTGCTCAATATATGCAAAGTATCCGGTTATCGTGAGAAACGACGCGTTGTGAACTTTAAGATACTGGAGATGCCAGGCACTATGGACCCGTTGGCTTTTGCCGACTTTATCTATAACGAATGCACTCCTGATAAATACCCGAACATCACCATTGCTGTGGATGCTGATGGCTTTGGTTCAGATACGTGTGCGCAGCTTGTCCGCCGTGGTGCTAATCCCGTTCGCATCCGTTGGGGTAAGCCTATGTTTGCGCTGAGAGACAGAGAACGATTTGTCAATCAGCGTGCTTACGCCAATATTATGGCAGGGGATGCCATTAAATCCGGGCGTATGCGTATCGATAGTGACCCCAAAACCGCAGATCAGGCATCAAAAATCCCGTATATGCTTAACGAAGAAGGGAAGGTAGCGATGATGCGCAAGGAGCACATGCGGCAGAAGTTAAACATCAAGTCACCGGACAGATGGGATACCTACTGCTTCACTATGCTGGTGGATTACGTGCCTGCTAATGAAGACATTGGCGCAGAACTCGCAACATTCCGCGATCAGGTGTTGGCAGAAGTGGATATTCCTGATATTGACATTTAAAAGCCCCGGCGATTCGGGGCTTGTGGGTGGCTTGCGATTACCAGAGTTTTGCCGCGTACATCGTTTGTGTGAATGTGTACCCATAGCGTTCTTCAACGCTTTTACCGTATTTTTTCCTGGCTTCAGTAAGGCGGATGCCTGTCAGGTCATCGCCGGAGGCAATCATAACTTCCAGTAGTTCCAGGTCCATTTTATCCAGCCTTGCCATTGCATCTTTAGCCTCTTGAATTTTCCGGCTAACGATCTGGTGTATGGCTGGATCGGCTTCGGCCAGCATTTTATCTGATTTGTTTTTTAAACTCTGATTGCGGATATCAATGTTTCTCAGGATATATGACTTCACGACGTAGCTTGGCTGCTGCTTTTCCAGATCACGAACCCGATAAAGGTCAAATTCGCCGAGAAGTCCGCACGGAAGCGGTTTAATGCCAGTGTAAATGGTAAGGGTGCGGCGCTCACCAACGTTGTTAACAACGGGAATCTCTGTGTTTGCTTTTTTTGCAAAGATCAGCGCACCGTGCGTACCCACTCTGAAGCGTGAAAGTCCATTGTTGCCCTCAATATTGGTGGTAATCACCACATCGGTATAACCTTCTTTTCTTGCGCGGTATACCTCGCCCTCACGTTCAGCGGCGAAGAATCTGCGTTCTTCTTCAAGCGCACCGACAACCTGTGAAAATATCCTGTTTTTCATGCTTTTCTTTATAGTTTTATCGTATTTTTTCAACAGGTCTTCGCGCGTAAATGTTCTCGTTGTGGTTGCGCTTTGCATAACGATATGCGTACTCTGATTAGTATCCTCAACAATGAATGGGATCGGTAAATAAACCGACTCAACAATGTTTGAGGCTTTGTCATCATCCTTGCGACACAGATCAACAAAGGCTTTCCATTCGGCTATGCATTTTTCAGCTTCTTCTAATACAGCCGGATCATGTGTTAATGCAACATGGCGAAATTCCTCGCCAACATAACTGGTATCATGGAAAACAGAGTTTGCGACCACCAGCTCTTTCCACCGTTCAGCGGTTTGCAGGAACCGTTTGTACTCATTCTCGATCGACTTCTTACTCATTATTCCTACTCGATTTAGTTTTCTAACATAAAAGTCCTGTGACAAATTTATGCCGAATAACAAGGTGAGTAAAGGATAAAACCGCTTTTTTTTGATTGTTCCTATTAGAAAATGTAACCAGGAGCGGCTACCGCATGGCTGACGGATTTGCGAAGTGATCTGGTCGGTGTTTTTTTGGGAAAAAGTCCCGATTTCTAACTTTAAATAATTGGCATTATTTAAAGTTAGGCTATAATCTCCAGTAAACAGGCAGTATTGACAAGGATGAAAAATCATGCCTCGAATCAAAGGCTTGAATTTTGAAAATTAACTTATAACTACCCTGTCAGTTTTCTATTTTTCACGTAGCGTTATCTGTATATAGAGGTTTAATAGTTTCATGGGTGAACTAGTTATCTCCGGCGGTTCTGGTGGTTTTCTGCGCGATATTGGCACCGAATACCAGGAAGCTGCAAAAAACTTTATGCAGTTCATGAACGACCAGGGAGCTTATGCCCCAAATACACTTCGTGATCTCCGTCTGGTGTTTCATTCCTGGGCGCGGTGGTGTAACTCGCGCCAGCGCCCCTGGTTCCCGATTACGCCGGAAATGGCCCGCGAGTATCTTCTCCAGTTGCATGAGGCCGATCTGGCTTCGACCACCATTGATAAGCACTATGCCATGCTTAACATGCTGCTTTCGCAATGTGGCCTCCCGCCGCTGTCGGACGATAAAAGTGTGTCTCTGGCCATGCGGCGCATCCGGCGCGAAGCGGCAACGGAAAAAGGCGAGCGAACAGGCCAGGCTATACCGTTGCGGTGGGATGATCTGAAATTGCTCGACGTGTTGCTGTCCCGTTCCGAGCGGCTGGTGGACCTGCGCAATCGGGCGTTTCTCTTCGTGGCATACAATACCCTGATGCGTATGTCAGAAATCTCGCGCATCCGCGTCGGAGATCTGGACCAAACAGGTGACACTGTAACGCTGCATATTTCACACACGAAGACCATCACGACCGCCGCCGGACTTGATAAGGTGCTTTCTCGTTACACTACCGCCGTACTGAACGACTGGCTGGAGGTGTCCGGACTTCGAGAACATCCGGACGCGGTGCTATTCCCGCCAATACACCGCAGTAATAAGGCCAGAATCACGACAACGCCCCTTACTGCACCTGCAATGGAGAAAATATTCAGCGATGCCTGGGGGTTGCTGAACAAACGAGATGCCACGCCGAACAAGGGAAGATACCGGACGTGGACAGGCCATAGTGCGCGTGTTGGTGCGGCAATTGATATGGCTGAGAAACAGGTGTCAATGGTCGAGATCATGCAGGAAGGCACATGGAAAAAGCCCGAAACACTTATGCGATATTTGCGCCGTAGCGGGGCATCCGTTGGTGCAAATAGTCGCCTGATGGATTCATAAATTAATTTTCTAACAATCTTTTTAGACAGTGCATTTTAATGTAAAGTACCCTCGCCTATTGCGGAGGGTACTTTGCACAATCGTATTACGGAATCAAAACGCTTCACTGTTGACGGTTACACCATAACCTTCACTGCGGGCGTTAAGCGCGACCAGGCGGTCGTGGTGTTCGGTGTTATGACCGGACTTGATGCCGTTCCCGTGTTTACCCTCGAAAAAAACTGGCGAAATCTGGAGGAAGCTGAACGCTACGTCCGGAAAGTAACCGTCATTGCTGCTGAAAAACTCCTGGCCCACTATCAGGAAAATTATCGCGCTATGACCGAGAAAATTAACCATGTTTTCACTCGCCCCACCAGCGGCTTCATTGCTCCTGATGCAAATGCCGGGCGCTATCCGGCAAGGGGGCGCAAATGAAAACTTACTACCCATCCCTGAACTGCTATCCAACCACTAATCCTGAGCTGTCAGGGAAACTTCTGTCCCTCCTGGCTGATAGTCCTGATGAATGGCATAAGCCTGGTGATATCAACACACAGTTCCCTGAGTACGGGTGTATCCGCACCCGAAATGAGCTGAAGAACCTCATTGCTCACGGTTTTGTCCGTCACCGTAGCGGGAAAGGCTATCAGTTGGCTATCCCACAAGGAGAGGCAAGAGAACTCTTTGGCTATCGAGAAAGCCAGACGCAAGCGCGGGTGATCGCAGAAATTATCCGTAATGGCAGCGTCTATGCCCGCAAATTCTGGCTGTCTGGCGGTGGTGATGCATCACAGTTCTTGCGTGCTGTGCGATCGCTGGAGGAACAAGGTGTTATCGAGAATACCTGCGTCTCCGTTCCGACCGCTCCGCATATCAAACGCCGGATTTATACATTTACCCGGAGAGCTAAAAAGCAATGATTAACGTGAAAGTGAAACGCCTTCATCCGGCGGCAAGACTCCCCGTTTACGCCACCGCCGGATCGGCGGCGATGGATTTTATTGCTGTTGAAATAACGCCAGGTATCAATAGCAACGGCGCTATTTCCTCAAGCTGGTGGGTGCATACCGGCCTCGCTATGGCGATCCCTCCTGGCTGGTGTCTGAAACTTTATCCTCGTTCCGGATTGGGCTGCAAAAAGCATACGCGCCTGGCTAACTGCGTAGGAATTATCGACTCCGATTATCGCGGTGAAATCAAAGCAAAACTGATTACAGATCCCGGTGGTGAAGGCGTTTGCCTCAAGCCAGGAATGGCGGTCATGCAAGGCATTTTTGAGCGTGTTGAACCGGTATCGCTGGTAGAAGTTGATGAACTCGATGAAACAGAGCGAGGTGCTGGTGGCTTTGGTAGCACATCGGAAGACCGCATTGAAATCAAGCGTACACCGCTTCAGTACGCAAAGTTTTAAGTAGAGGAAAGGCTATGAATAACATGCCCACGAAAGAGCTTTTTAAGTTCCTTCCCAAATACAAAGCTCACAAAAACGTTAGTGCATCGAAAATCAAAAATGTTGTTATTTTCGGAGTAACTGATGCCCCACTTTGGGGCTGCATCGAACTCGTTGAACCAAAAGGGGCAACAGTTTGTGTTGACGCAATGTTTTTACAAAAACACCGACCAAAAACTGGCGGGTATCTGATCGTTTATGAAAACGGTTATCTGTTCTATGCCCCGGAGAAACCATTTGAGGAATGCTATGGCCTGGTTAACGACGCCTCCAAAAATGGAACCACGGTCATCATTACGGATGACAACGGCGTGATGATTAATCTTACTGGGAGCGTAACTATTTCTGCTGGTGGCATCACCACCCAGCAAGAAGAAATCGACCTTGAAGCAGCCGACTTCTCTGATGCGCTAATGTGGTTGAAGGAAGGCAAGAAAGTTGCCCGACGCGAGTGGAAAGGCGAAAAGCAATTCTGCTGGTTAGTTCTCGCTGGAAGCGTCAATTTACACGGCATTCACGTTCCTTATGGTGACCATTTTGTATTGAAAGATGCACAAAATATGGACAGCGTTTGGTTGCCGTCTGTGGATGATTTACTGGCCTGTGACTGGTTTGTTGTGGAGTGATTTAACGTGGAAAATACCAAAAACATTCAATATCGCCTGCGTAACGGCCTGCTGGTGGATGTAAACGATGATATGTCCCTGCCCTTTGCCACCATTGAGCGAACCATCCTTACATACCTGGGTTTAGACGAAGAGTTAGATAGTGAGAATGGCATTGCTATCTGGCGTGACGGAAAAACGGGAGTCAGACGTTTTATTACGGCAAGAGACATTCAGTGCACACAGGAAGAATTGTTTGAACTGGCGCAGTCTTATGGATGCATCGCGTTAGATCCCCTGTATGACCCAGCCATAGCACAACAACTCATTCGAGAGCTGTCGCTTTCGGTCACGCCAATAATCTTCCGCCAGGGAACCTTAACCGGCACATGGCGTGTAGAACGCATCTCTAAATATCAGCCATATAATATCCATTTGAACGGCACTATTACTGGTGTGGATCAACCAGTAGCAGGTGAAAACAAAGACCTGGAACTTGCAGTAATGATGGCTGCTTGTCGCGTGCTTGGCTTGGGCAAGCAGATGTTTATCCATTTCCCAAACGGCGCGGAAGGCGAAGTAGAGCTGATTTCCTGCGACTTTTCCTTAACCTGGATGCTTGATGAATTCCTGGACAAAACAGTATTCCGTGCTGAAGAACTGGATATGTATGTCACCTCAAGTATTCCTAATGACGTGAAAGTTGAGGCCATCGCTACAGCCAGGGCGAAATGCCGTGCGGCGATTGCAGAACAGGCCAAAGAAGAACAGTCCGATGAAGTCGCGGCAGATGTGGAGGCAGAGGTAGCGGAGGATGCTGATGCTGACGCCTAAAAACATCACCGAATTACCAGAGTGGAGAGAGCTGGTAAGCAAATATAGCCATGACTGGGCATTAGCAGCAGAAGAGTTGATGGGTGTTAAGTTAACCCACCAGCAAAAGCTAATTGTTGAGGCGATTCAACAAAAAGGTTCAGCAGTCAGCGTTACCACACCGCATGGGATAGGGCATAAGTCTGCTCTGGCTATCATTTGTATCCTTTATACGATCCTGATGCCTGAGTCTAAAACGGTCATAGTCGCTCCAGACTTTGAGCGTAATGCAATGGTAACTCTTTCACTCATGAACATGTATTGGGAGAAAGCTAATACAAAAGCGCCATTGCTGGGAGAGTATTTTCAACTCGTTCAAAATGGCCTCAATCATCGTTACCAAAAATCTTGGGGCTGCGAAATTAAACCATATCGCCTAAATTATGAGGAAGATGTAGCCGGGTATTATGGTGAACATCTTCTGATCATTGTTATGGACGCGGCTCTGGTAAGCTATCGGCTATTCGGGATGTTAAGAGCATCTTTAGTTAGTGGCGACTCACGTATACTTTTGACGTCTGCTCCTCCAGAGGAGGAACATGGACACTTTTACGATTCCCATCATGATCGAGCAAAAACTGAAGAAAATCCATGTGGTATTTATACGGCTATTAAGCTGAACGCAGAAGAATCACCTCTTCTCACTCAAGATTATTTCGATGAGTTCGCAAAATCGCATGGTGGTAAAAACGGCGATTACTACCGTCGTATGGTTCTTGGTGAGTTCCCTGGTATTCGGGAGGCTGTTCTTGAATCAGATATGCCGAAAACAATGCGCTTTACGATGCCTGATGGTAGTGAATGGACAATGCCATTACTAGTGATAGCCCGGCATCATGCACAGCACCACGCCAAAAAACATGGCGTTACAACATTAGAGTGGTTGAAATCGCACACCATTCCACTCTTCACTGCAGATCACAATGCTATCGTTGAGTGGGCAAAAACAATTCCGTGGGAGAATGTCGCTGAATACGCCCACATGCTAAAACCGCCGAAAGACAGGCAAGAAATTAGCTGGCTGACAGCAGAAAAAATCATTGAGTGATAGCAGGAAGCCCGCTTGGTTGAGCGGGCTTCTTTTCAAATATTGGAACCATATAGTTCACGTAGTTTTTCCGCTACTGAAGATACGGGGATTTCACCAGTTGCAGCCCCCACCGCAAGTTCCACCAGCACGGGAGAATCATATACCTGTATACCGTTACGGCGTAGAAATAGCAGCGCACTGTTTAGCGCGGTACGCTTATTGGCATCATTGAATATATGCCCTCTCGCTGTAGCCACCAGGTAGGTGGCGGAGACTTCGAAAAGGTCGGTAATCTCTTCGTACACAACTCTGGCCTGGACTCTCCCGATAATGGCCTCTGCCCTGCCCGGATCTGACATGCCAGGCAGGCCGCCGTAGCGGTTTATATTCGCATCATGAAGCGCAATAAGTTCTTCCGGTGATATATGCCTCATTATCGGTTAACCAGTTCCTTGTTGGTGGAGTCCAGAGTGTCAAACAGGGATGCAAATTCGGCATCCAGCGCCGCTTTTTTGTAGGCTTCGAAAGTAGCCTTGCTGACAATTACTGCTGGCTCACGGCCTCTGCGGGTGATTTCAACCTCTTCCCCGGCTTCAACATTGTTGAGCACTTCAGAAAGGTTGCCACGCGCGGTACGGAAGTTAATGGATTGCATAAACACCTCGTGTACTCGTTATGTGTACGCAATTATAGGTTTTAATGATGCTGAATACCACTTCTTGGTGCCTTAAATCCTCGAGATGCAGTCTTGCAATTGCTGGGATTAAGCAGAATAAGTGGTTGGAATTCTGAGCAGTAATCCAATCTTGGCTATGTGCTCATATGGCAGCTCTCCGGTTTTACCATCATGTATCGAGGCTATCAGATTCAATTCTTGCGCCGCTTTACGAATTTCAGTTTCTGATGGAACAAGGCGAAAACCGATGGGTAACATTTTGATATAGAAAGGTAATAGTTCGTACTTCACCCGTAACTGTGCTGCCGCATCTTTCAAATCATGGATGATTTCTTGTTTTAAGTCAGAGCGGGGATTCGATAGCTTTGCTTGGTTAGACAATAACAGATGCGATATTTCCCCCAACTGTTCCTTGAATGAAATGTAAGACTCAACCCCCTTGATGATGAGTCGACCTAGGACAAAAACGCTTACTCCAGTGACAACAGTGACAAAAGCAGACGAACTCATTCGCGTACCTAAAAAGAGAATTATAACCTCATCTTATCTTCAAGTGAGTAACCGCGTCTAATGGGAGGAATCATTTAAATGGCCAGGGCGATATAGGTCCAGTCATGCCTCTCTATGGTTTCTCTGAAAACAAATCATATAGCAGGACTATCATCAAATTCACCGTCCCTGGCGTCATTGATAATGTGGGTGATCACACCAAAAACAGCATTACTGCCCGTGTATCCATCGTCATCCACTGGTAACGCCTCTTTCTTCCCGGTGCTTAAATCCTCCAGGTGCTGGCGCGGATACTTCCTGTATCTCTTTATGCGATATTCACCCTCCATAGCGCAGACAAGCAGCGAACCATCAACCGGAGTAAGCGAGGAATCAACCACCAGCAACGCCCCTTGCAATATGCCTTCGCGGTAGTGGCTGTCAGCCGCCCGCATGAAGTAGGTGGCTGATGGATGCCTGATTAGTTGCTGATCAAGAGAAATTCGGCTTTCAACATAATCCGCCGCAGGAGAAGGGAAGCCCATAGCGTTTTACCTCAATAATACTGTTTATTCATACAGTATACATTGAAAAGGCATAGTTTGTGAAAGCGGGGTTTGTAGGCGCGCCACGCTGGGGGCTAATCACATTTCTCCCCCAGCTTGCCGTTATTTTTTTGGTGCATCCTCGTTCTGATACACCGGATCGCTCCCTTTTGGCAACTGGAGGCTTAACTGCCGGTAGTGCCGTAGCCGTTCCATGAAATAGGCGCGCAGGTTTTCCGGTTGCTCACGGGCCACCTGCTCTGCAATCACAGGTATATTCAGCCGTTCTTTGTAAGCAACGCCGCTGGCGGCAAGGTCTACGTTCACCTTGTCTCGCTCTTCCTGGCTTTTAGCTGCTATATTTCGATCTGACACAAGAAACCTCCAGGAGTTAGTGGATCAGGCACATGCACAATAACGTTCTCAATGTTAGCCGTTCAATTCAGACAATCAGGGACTGCACCAGTGTGGTGGCATCAATCCCATTGCGAAACAGCATAGACGAACTGCAAATTCGTGTATTGAATAATAAGCAATTGCGCTTTATTTTGACGCTGAAAAGTGAAACAGAGGGGATAAAGCACAGCGTAAAAGTGTTTTCTGAGGCCATTCTGCTTAATGGGAAGCTCCGGCATCTGATAAGGCCAGAACGTCAATATCCTGACGTCCTGGCGCGAGAAAAAGACCTTCTTTCTGAAGCTCAGGATAGGGTGATCGATTTCGTCAAATGCTATCCCCTGCATTGAGGGCAGGTGTTCCCTTCCGCAAAGTAGGGAAAACTGCTATCAAGTTCATCACACCATCTGCGATGGTCGTAGCACCAAAACGCCTCCCACGGTGCACGGAAATACTTCATCCATCAGGACACGCGATCAGGTATATCTGCTGGTGGCAGTTCTTCTGGCAATAATTTGCCTGATAATTCCCTTTCCGCCCGCGACAGCATTTTTTTGAGGCTCGCGTTCTCTTTTTCAAGCTCATCTACGCGCACCTGTAATTCAGCTTTCGTTGGCATGGTCCGCCTCATGCTTTTCAGCCACCAGCGGCAATAAAGCCCTGGCCATCTTATGAACCAACAGAGCATCGATAATGCCAAGCGTATGCCCCGGCTTAATGTTTAATGCCGCCTCAAGGTGACACCTTTCCAGGTCACTTTTCTCGGCTTGTTTATGATGATCTGGCGTAATAACGTCGCCCAAAACACGGCTAATTCTTTCTCGTAATTGCTGGGTGCCAGCACACTTGATCGCTGTATCGTGGAGACGGTTAACCAGTTCGCGATAAACATGCGGCTTAATTCGGATACGTTCACCGGTGACGCCCTTTCCTGGTGCTGGCACCGAACTATCCGGAATATCCGGATAGTTGCCAGCCAGTCTGCGCAAAACAGCCTTAACACCCTCAATACGGTCATCATCGCAATTTTCCAGCGTATCTATGCGGTCGTGCATGATGATTGCGTTATCAATATCAGGATTGCCGGTCCACTCATTACCGCGATTGGATTAGGCAGCCTGGTTGCCGCGTACTGGTTGATTCTCGGCTTTACCCTGTCTGTCGTCGCTGCATGAATTCCCTTCCAGCCAGACCAGTGCTTGTCGCATGAAATACGCAATATGCTTGCCGTGGTAATCGTCTTCATCGATGTGAAAAGCGATACTGCGGATATATTCAATTGCGTTTTCAATGGCCTCCGGCGTTATCGGTGCTGACATATTTTTATTTTGGAGTGCCAAGACGCGGCTGGCATCCTCTACGCCTTTAACTGCATCTGCGCAGTAGTTATAGCGATTGCATTCCACTAACTTCTGCTTGAGATTTTCAATTGCTTGTGCGACATCAGCCTGCAATTCCGGAACTGGCGGAGTGGCATATAACGGCACCCACTTTGGTGCTTTATCCCCGACCGAACGCTGATACCAGTCACCCGGTTTGTATTCATAAAAATCACCAACTGGCTCTGCTTCCAGAGATGCCAGCGCAATTTCATAAGCACGGCGCTCAATATTGTCTCGCACGTCCAGGCTGCCGATTCGCTCTTTGATTTCTTTAATCAGTTCTTTGTCGGTTAAAGTGGTCATTTGTTAATCCTCAAAACTTTATGCCCGGGCGCAAAAGCACGAGTTTTGTCTTTGCTTATTCGCCAGCCATCCTTGCGCGCCTCTTTTGCACAGCCAGCCCATGACGTACCGATATACTCACCGAAGTCTGGCGACTTATATTTGCCATCTGTACACTGGAGGCAATCACAATAGAGATGCATGGTGTAACTTGCGGCAATAGCCATATCAGTCTCCTTTGATGCCAGTGTTTACAACCTGGCAGGCCTCTTTGAGCACCCAGTCAATCGCGTCTTTCCATGCTCCGGTTTCGACTGGCGGATTTTCACGCTTAACTTGTTCATAGAAACGCACGGCTTTAACCAGTCCTTCTGATGTCACCGGGACTGGCGGGGCAGTGAATAAGGCCTGAATCTCATAGCTCGGCCTGTCGTTGCAATCCTCTGTTGTCGGTACATATTTCCAGTCACCAACCCACGGCTCCCCCTGAGAGTCCGTAACGCCTTTTTTCACGTAGCGATATCGCCACGCTACAGGCTCCGCTTCCAGCGATGCCAGCACGATACGCGCCAGCTCACGCACAACTTCCGGCGGCGCGTAACGGTCATTCAGGTCATCCCACAGACGTAGCATGTTATCGCTACCAGGGTGAACATCCTCGTTAGTTCCGGCAAGCGCACTAATAACCTCATCGGCAGCTTCAATAATTTTCTTGGCCTGTTCTCTGGTAATACTGGTCATAATTTATGCTTTAGTTGTAGCCAATCGGATTAACAGCAACAAGAACGCCGTCGGCGAATAAGTCTTTAATGAGGTGTTCGCTCGGCTTGCCTTTTTCGTACTCTTCAATAAGGTAAGTGTCGCCATTTTCATTGATATAAACAGGAAGGATGGAGCCGTTGATAAAGTATGTTCCGTTATTGTCGAGGATTTTTGCCTCGGCGATTTGTTTTTTGGTAAAACTCTCTTCTTTTGTCAAAGTTGCCATATCAGTTTCCTTGTATGGGTTAATTTTATTGTGTAGTGCCCCGAATGGTTTACACACTATATCGATATACAGGTCAACTAACGGTTCAAATGCTTTCCCCACTAGAACAGTCACTAATATTGAGGATATTGGTATCAGCAACACGAAAAACAGAATGATAAACAGCAATTCTATTGCTCTACTCTTTCGCGGATAGTTTTTCCTGAATAGTGTAGGCACCTCACTCTCCTTTAGTGCGCAAGTGGTTTTTCCAGCGGTTTTGCGCCGCGCTTCTGCTCCGCCAGACACCGTAAAAACGAATAGAGGAACACCCCCTAAAACCCAGATATCTATAGTAAATAACAAGCCGATTTGAGATACGGATACGCTGCCCGGGCTTTGCTATCAGCATCTTTGCCTTACGGTTTTTCATCGCACTGCGTACCCCTTCTCTCGTCTGTTCCGCGACGCGGTGGGTTTATAGTTAAATGCGAATACCACCCTACCAAACATGCCGATCACCGCCCGTTTGTGATTGCTGATTGGTAGCTTCTCGTACCCCGTCGAACGCGATAAAAGAAGTAATTTTGCTTTACGGTTTTTCATCGTTTTGTTCTCCTGCGTCTCCTTTGATGCGAATGCCAAGGGCGCGTGGCACATTAACTTCCACGATGCGCACTGTTGGTTTGTACATCTCAATCGCTGTCAGCCAGTCAGCTCCTGTCATGCGCTTTTCCGCATCGCCATTAGTCCACTGAACCGGTACACCAATAGCCTGCATCGCGATTTCTATTTCCCCGGCGATGGCGCTTTTTCCGCAACCAGTAAAACCAGAAACAACGACAAGAACTTCACCTTTGGCTGGTTTTATTTCCCGTGCTTCCAGTTCTGCAATGCGCTTACTCCCATCCGAGATAACACCTTCGTAATATTCACGCTGTTCGTTGAGTTTTGATTTTGCCGACTCCAGTTGTTTTGTTAGTTCCGCAATACGGCAAACATCGTTGATACGCGTTTCCTCTAATGCGTTGATCTCATCCAGTAGTGCCAGCGCAACTTTTGGTGGGATAGCCGCGATATAACGGGCATTAGCACCAGCATTCCTTTGCCCATCAATGCCAGGCCAGTCAATAAAGTATCCGCAATGCCTACCCTCAGACGTGCGCGCAGGATAAATGCCGTTATGACCCGGCAAAATATATGCTACCCATTCATCTTGCGTTGCCTGTTCCGCCGCCTCGCGCAGTTCTTGATAGTTAATTTTGCTCACTGGTTGCCTCCGCTTCCCACGTTTTCAGACTTTCACCACAGAACGGGCAAAATGAAACTCGAATAGGCGATTTAGAAAATTCACCAGACCGCAGCATGATCAGGTCTTGTGAATTAATTAATGCATGGTTATAAATTTTGTATTTCAGAAGCCCTTTTCGCGTCGTGTATTCAGCGTCATACTCCAGCGATTGTGCCAAAGCCGCGCACGGTTCTATCTTGTTGCCATTAATTTGGCATTTTGACTCACTCACTGGTTGCCCCCTGAATACGCTTAAACTCGATTACCCATACCCACGGGTTAGATAGCCAGTTATCCTGCCCGTAAATACTGCGCCAGATATCACCAAAACCAACGCGATAAACAGCTTCAGGTGGCGTAATCTTGTACGTCGCCGGAGTTGCGCCTTCTGCTTTAGCATCTGCCTCGCTCATGTCATGCAGCCGTTCCACACGCACGTCGGTAATTTCCAGAAGAATGCGCGATGCCCAGCGCGGCATGTGAATTGATGGCGTCCACTTTTCTGATACTGGTTTATTACAAACATCGACCGGAACCCGGTGCGTTTGTTCTGTCCAGGAGTTACGCACGCTTGCGCGATAAACCAGCGTTGCGACGTCCGTCGCTTTGCCATGTACCCGGTAGGTTTCGCGAACCCAAATACGATCGCCCGGTTGACCATATGGACAATGCTTGGCAAGCAACTCTGCGGCAACTGCTCGTCCATAGAATTTTTCTTCAACAATCCTGCGAGTCTGTGTTTTATTCCCGCCAAGAATTGCCCGGACCATCTCATCGTTAAAAATCATCCCGCGTTCTTTCATTTTTTGATCCACTCCATCAGTTATTGAACGTGATCACTCCGCGCTCGATGGCGAAGTCGAAAAGCTGGTTGGCGGCTACGTAAAGGCGTATGCCATGTGCTTTTTCCCATGCCCGGACATCGTTTTCTGCGCTTCTGGCGCATTCATCGCAAAGAGGAACGGCCCAGCGATCGTGTTCGTTTAACGAGCGGGCGCGGTACATGAACGGGTGATTAACTTTGCCTCCGCATCCGATGCACGGACGAGAAATCACAAACCGGAGATAAGCCGGGCTTTTACCGAGAACCGCTTTTGGTCGGCGCATATACAGCAGGCCGGAATCCTCATCTACAGACAGGTTGACGATCTGCTCTGCGGTTATGTCCACCAGCTCACGGGTGCTGTGCTCCCAGGTGATATCCGATTCTTTCAGTGTGCCGGTAGGGATTTCCTGTTTTGGCTGACAAAATGCAATGCGACCGGCTTCATCTGGCAGCTCGTCTTTCAGATTCCGGCGAATGGCCCAAAAAGTGAGTTCAACCATGCTCAGATCGCGTTCTGGCGGTAGTTTTAACTCGCTCGCAGCCCAGTTCATAACCCAGTTGGCACGATTCAGGGATAACTGGTCATCCAGCTTGCCGTACCCCTTCATCATGTATTCCGCATCATGCTTCCAGCACAGGCGAACGGCAGAGCCGTTATAGAAATGAGTGGTTAGCTGGTGGCTGCAATCGCGCTTATCGTGCGCCTGGCAATCGTGGATATTGGAACTTACCCAATGAACAAGCGAATCTTCACCGCCTAATGCGTTAAATACGCGCTCGCTTTGAAAAAATGCTTTCAGAGACTGGTTGGCAACCAGCGAATAGTTCAGATCCACTACGCCATCTGGCGTGTTTTCAGCCTGTTCGCGCGGAAGTGGAGAGATAATGAAACGGCGACCTGCGCCAATGTAGTTGCTGGTGGGCTTGTCTACCGGAAAGACAGCCACACCAGCTCCGTTTACGAAATGAGGTGTGATTATTGCACTCATAATGTATACCGACTCTGTTTTGTTCCGAGCGGTAAAATAATATGTTAGAAAATTAAAATCAATATTCTAACACGGTTTTGAGTGCATAAACGATGTGTTCAGGATTACGGCTGGCCTCCCTTCACCTGCTTTAGCGTCAGATTTCCGCAAAAAACCGCGCCAGTGTCTATGTAGTGCTGGTTCCAGAAAGATTTCGGGCTGTTTACTGGCGTATGCCCGAAAATAAAGCTATCTGCACCAGTGATCATTCCACCAACACCATCAACCGCGTCATAAAATCGCTCACGCCGCCAGGTAACATTGAGATCGCTAACAGGTTTACCAAACTGGTATTCGTTATCAGGATAGTCGGCATGGGCTATAACGATAGTTTCATGC
Source organism: Escherichia sp. WS1450 (assembly GCF_046487395.1). Taxonomy (NCBI): domain Bacteria; kingdom Pseudomonadati; phylum Pseudomonadota; class Gammaproteobacteria; order Enterobacterales; family Enterobacteriaceae; genus Escherichia; species Escherichia sp. WS1450. The sequence continues at coordinate 43,811 of NZ_JBJQJO010000022.1, read as the reverse complement.
CCGGTGTTCAACTCAATGATATAGGGTAAACGTCTTACCAGCTCCACCAGCGCCCTGGCTAATATTTCCCGATCAGCGTCCAGCATGAAGAACCATTGGCCGCCATTCATTAGCCAGTTATTCACGTTGCCTGCGGGGCTTAACGCATCGATCATTAATCGCTCGTGGTTTCCCATAACCGACCGAAACCAGGGCATCTGCAATAGCTCCAGGCATTCAACATTTTCGGTGCCGCGATCGATAAGGTCGCCAACCGATATCAGTAAATCCTGTGTCGGGTCAAAGTCCACACGATGAAGTTCAGACATCAATCTGGTGTAGCAACCATGCAGATCACCAACAACCCATATGTTTCTGTAGCCTGAACCATCAATACGGCTATATAAATTCACTTCATGCAGCGCCTGGGTCATGCGGCAACCTTCTCCCGCAGCCAGATACAAACCGGGCCATCTTCAGTGTCATGAATAGAGCCAACAAACCATCCTTCGCCCTCTGGTCGCTCTGGTTCCCAGGCGGCAATATCGGGACCATCTGCGTCCAGATTAAAATGATCTTCATCCATACTGCGAATAGTCCACTGAAGATTATTTTCCTTCATCCAGGCGTCAAATTCCTCAGTGGATATATATTCACGACCTGCGCAAAACTTTTCATATTCCGGATGTGTCCAGCAGCCATATTCATCACGTTCTACCGGCATTTCTTTAATGATGCTCACTCTTCATCCTCCAAGTCGGCAACGGCCTCCATCACATCAGAACCGCGAATAACCTCAAAAGCACGGCAGGCCATTTCAAACACCTGTTGTTCTTGCGGATGCGGTGACTCCCAATACTTAAAACCAGGTCGATGCTCGTAACCCAACATGGAATAAAAATCGCCAGCAAGTTCAATCGCGGCATCAACAAGTTCGCGATTTGTCATCGTCTGTTCTGTCATTTTGTTTTCTCCTGTCTGAACATCACTATCATCAGGTCGCCTTTTGTCGCTATCCTGGCTGTTGTACCTGGTTCAATGCGGCTAAGCTCAAATGCGTCATAGAACGCTTCTAATGCCTTCTGGCGTAGTTCCTGTTTGCGCCGTTTTTTCCACTGTTTCAGGAAAATGGAACCCAGCCATCGCCATGTACGGGACATGATGTAAAGCCAACCGAGAAGTGCCAGACCGGTATTTAGGAGCGTATCGATCGTTATTGTCGTGTCGATATTCACTGGCTGCCTCCTTTGCGAAGCTGTTCAGCAATACTTACGCATATCTCTGCGCCTCTAATCAGCCCCGGAACGTTCTTGTTTGGCCCAACTTCACCATCGACAAAATCAATCATCGCGTTACGAGCCATATCCACGCCCTGCGCACGTACTTCAGCCAGGAAAGCATCGGTGGCTGGGGTGTCAACACGGATACTGTCGCGCAAGATGAAAAATGCATTGAGCATTCCAGTCTCTGGCACTTCATCCTGATGCTTCTCATACGCATCAAGAGCCTTCATCATCTCAGCTCCGAATGGTTGAGGGTGCACAGACTTCAGCTCCGCATTCTCCGCCGCCAGCACCGCGCGTTCGCTCTCCAGTTCTGTAATGCGCCGTCTTGCAGCATCCAGTTCAATCGACAATTTTCCCAACTGCTCTTTATGCTTCTTGTATTCCTGATATGCGTGCCAAGACTGACCTTTGCGCACACTATCCGTGATATCAGTAATCTGTTCTGGTGTTAGCGTGGTCAGTGGCTGTGCTGGGAAAATCAGCACTTTCCCGGCATCCCAATCAAAACCCACCTGAATTGACTGAACCTCAACTGATGGTGTTGAACCGATGCGACCAGGCGAATGAACAACGATCGTTACATCCATATCGCGACGATGGCTGTGGTTGTTGGACAAAATACTATTCACCAACTCCGAGAATTTGGAAAATTTCATGCTGATTCCCTTTGCTCTTCCTGGATAATGTTGTTGCAATCTTTCACGCACTCGTTGCAGATGAAAACGTTGTCCCCGGCAATTAACTTTTTAACGGTGTGCTGGGATTTGTTGCAGAAGCTGCAATAAAGCGTTGGACTGGCTGATACGGATGGTGCGCCAGATGTCAGCCGCGCGATGTCGTTCTTGCGACGCAATATCACACGGCTGCACTCGACCAGCATCTCCGGGGATATATCCTCCTCCGTGGCGAGCGCCTCCAGACGTTCGAGCAAGCGAAATACTTTTTCCTGGGTGATTGCAGAATGCGATGTGGTCATCTCACTCTCCTTTGATGCGAATGCCAGCGGCACGGGAATCATTCCATCGCTTTACTTCTTCACGAATTACGTCAATGCATTCTTTCGAATCCATTAGGTAATCTTCATCAAAAAGCCTTTCCTGTTCGTTTTCTATCGCAACAATGATTGCTTCAACTAACTTTTGTGCCTGAGAACCACTTTCTAACTCTGCAATGCGCTTCTCTGCAGCTTCCAGCTTCTCGCGCATATCGTCAACGTACTCGACCAGAGATCCGCCAGCAGGAATTTCGCACTCCTCGACCAGTTGGAAGTAGATATCAGCTGCGGCCCGTGTGTTGCTATGCCTAGCGTCGCCCATCTCACCTTCACGAAGAGCATCGCGTTCGGCGGTAAGATTGGCTATTTTGCTGTCTTTGCCTTCCAGCTCAACGCGAAGCCTCCCTACCGTTAGCGCAATTTCCTCGTTCTCCTGGTCACGGCGTTTGATGTATTGCTGGTTTCTTTCCCGTTCATCCAGCAGTGCCAGCACGGTTTCTGGTCCGGTCAGAAATTTGAAGGCGTTGAGCGCATCAATATCCACACCGTAATCTTTAAGTTCCTGTTCACTTATCAGATCATCATCAACTGGCAACATTAACAGGCGTTCCATTGCCGGAATTGCACGTTCTGCCGCCTCACGCAGCGCCAGTGTGTCGATGTCGATGTTGCTCATTGTGCCTCCTCGATTTCGTCCCTTTCCACCCAGGCATTCTCTCCATCAGCATCGATTTCACCTTTGTGACCGCATTTGGAACAAACGGCCTCATCACCCGCCCACAAAGAATCTTTGGTTACCGACCATCCTGTTACCCTGGCTTTGCCGTGCTGGCACCTAGGGCAATCATCAAGCCATTCGACTTCGACCGTTGAAGGACCAAATCCATGTTCAGTTCGGATGCTCATGACTGAACTCCTTTGCGAATCTGTTCCGCCCATTCTTCAAGGGATTTCTCCGCATATTCACCGGACAGGCCATCAATCGGATGCGGTTCATTAGCCAACTCTTCTTTCGCTGACAAAATCATGCGTGTAACGTCGAAAACTTCACGCAAAGACTTATTGATAAATCCGTGATTGAACGCAGCAGCAAGACGGCTTGCGGTGTAGTTAATCCCCTCGTTGCGTGCCTCCGCACGTATTTCAGCCAGGAAAGCGTCGGTGGCTGACATATTTCCTGTTGCCTTCATGGCCTTCAAAATAACCAGAACGCCATCTTGCCCAACCAACTCGGAGATAATCTCAGTGTTGTCGCCAACAACCTCACAGAATGCCTGAACAGCTTTACGAGCAAGTGCATTCTCCGCCGCCAGCGCCGCGCGCTCTTTCTCAAGTCGGGAAATTTCCGTTACATACTCAGCGTTACGCTCTGCCAGTTGTGCGGGCGTTAAACCTTCAGACTTCATGCACTCTCCTTTCGAAATAAACGTACTGATTAATCATGCCCTGGGGCATTTCGAGTTTTTCTGCGATCTCACGGCGGGGAACGCCACACTGATGAAGCTGCCGCGCCAGCTCTATATCGCTCTGCCGGTATTTGGCTGACTGGTGAAAGTCACCTTTCAGAATCATGCTGATCCGCAATTGCCGCGCTTTAGTCCTGACAGCACCACCGGTACGCCCGATCAGTCTCCCAATACCCTCGACTGTCATAGTCCCGGCGCACTGGCGGAGTATCATGATTTCTGCCCTTCCCCATCCCCGCCAGCTCACGCAGAACTCCTTCTAACCAAAAGAACGCCATCTTCAGAAACAACGTTGCAGGACTTCAGGTAATTCATTGCCTCTTTCGGTAATGGATTCTTTGGATCGGCGCTTGCCAGGGATTTCGATAACCTCATGATAAATTTGATCATTACCTTCTGACGGAGCTTGTGCTCATGGGATGCAGACAGGTAATAGGAAATGGTATGGGCTAAACGCTCACGAAGCTGTTCTGTGCCGTGATATACAGCAGCGATATCACGCAGTGCATTGACCAGTTCCCGGTAAATATGCGGAGCAACCTGGCATTCAATGTTGGTTGGTGACTCATAAATTACATTCAGCCCCAGCTTTTGAGCCAGCTCGTGCTCTGCACGAGCGCCAACTGATTCCTCCCACCCCTTGAGCAAATAGACCGCATTAGCCGAACGCACCATTGCAAGGCAAATATCCATGTATTCGCTCTGGCAGAGGCCAGCAGGTAACAGCGCCGGATTCAGAACAATATGCCCTACCTCCATCAGCTCTTTTGCTTTCGAAAAAAACGCTGTGCGGTTGTAGTCGGGATAACCAGTCATCGGACCCGCGATGTAAATTTTCATAATGCGTTTTGACATCAAAGTTTCCCCAGGAACGTTACGCAAAAGTTAATGAGAGCAAAGAGTTCAATGCCCAGCTCAAACAACGCCAGGACAGTGAAAAACAGGGCATATAGCAACCCAATTTCTGTACCGGATTGCTGGTGGATTGCACTTATTGCGACAAGCATCATGACCTCCTGATATAGCGTCTGAAAAAAGTATCTTCATTTTGTGTTAGAAAATCAATTTTGATTTTCTAACACTTTTGATCAACCATAGCGGCGATGTAGACAAACCGGGTATTTCTATGAAGCAAAGCTATTGGGAGAAACAGACACAAAAAGCCCTGCAAAAACTGGCTGATCCGAAATGGCGGGAGGAACAAAGGGCAAAGCGTCTTCAGCAAGCTCAACGCCAGCAGCAGCGTGCGCGAGAAAAAGCCGCATCGCCTGAATATCGGCAAAAGAAAATTGAAAAAGCGAAGCAATATGAACAGCGAAGAAAAGAGAAGGCCGCTTCTGCTCCTGTCAAAAAAACTCGCGCGTCACGCGGCCTGAAAGGCAGAACACTCACAGCAGATGAGCGCCGGATACAAACTGCCATCGGTGCTCTCCCCTGCATTGCCTGCCATATGCACGGACAGCATAGCCCTGTGGTATCCCTGCACCACATCTTCGGGAGAACAGCAGAAAACGCGCATAAATACGTCCTCCCTTTGTGTAAATGGCACCATCAACACGCAGCGCCAGCAGAGATCCGCGAGCAATACCCCTGGTTGGTTCCTGTTCATGCTGATGGAAAAATAGGCGGCAAAGCAGATTTCAGGCGGCACAATGCTGATGAAATGACGTTGTATCAGATGGTGACTGAATTAATAAATTAATTTTCTAACATTTTAAGTTGAATTGTGAAATTCGCCGTTGTACATTCACAACCGATTGGTACACCGGTCAACTTTTTGAGACAAACCGTTTGGTTTTTCGTATGATTGCCGCCGCCATACCAATGGCGGTGCAATATAGGTGGCTGAAAAGCCCCCGTTGACTCACGGTGTTCCAACCTTTATTGCGCCGCCACCAGACCGTGGAACAGTCGATGGCGGCTCCGAAAGCAAGGAGTCACTACACTATGAACAGCTACTGTCTTTTCCCATCACTCGTTGTCCGCCACTCACGCGATAATCTGCATTCTTTACTCGCGCTGGGGGTGTCAAAATGACCGTTCGCTATCTCAACTTTCAAATCCAGAACATCACTGGCGGTTGCTATGACTGGTTTGTCACTCTCGGAAAAGAAGTGATCACCGGGAAGCTGGATGAAGTGAAAGCTAAAGCAATGGCCTACGCCTGCAAGCAAGCCCAAAAGAAGAAAAGAAAAGCATAAGAAAACACACAGTTGCGCCCTGGCATTATCGTGGGGTATATTTCTACGGCACCTTAGAAAAACGGGTGCCGGGATTGGAACCCCGGATAATGTCAAAGGCGACACAGACGCCGAACGCGTCTTTTTTTGTGTCATGCCATCGCACAGCCATACTTAGCGTTTAGCTCAGAGATCAATGGTAGTGCTGGCTGGGCTGCCGAAAGGCAGGCCGGTTCCCTTTGACGCCGGTAGTTCCAACCCAGTCAGTGCTACCGCCATTGAGATTGGAACCTCACGCGGTAGCTCCTTAACTTAGTCAAAGGAGGCTGCCAATATGGCTACTATCCCTACCCCAACTCATTCTGAATTTATCTGGCGTTTCTATTCCTGCCAAAAACACCTTTATATCTGCGTAATGGCTGCTACCGAAGCAGAGGCGCGCTCATACCTTCCCGAAGAACCCTGCATTTTTGCTGCTCGCTTCACTCTTGATGCGATGGAGATCCTCAATTACTGGAATCTGCCAATGAACTGCGTGGAGGTGCACTGATGAATCTGTCCATCTCTCAAAAAGCGACAATGACCAGCATTGAGATCGCGGAACTGGTAGGAAGTCGCCCAGATAGTGTGAAGAGAACTATCGAAACACTGGCTAAAAAGAGTGTGATTCAATTTCCACAATCTGTGGAAATTGAAAATAAACAATCAGTTGGCCCTCGTCGATTTTCCAAGGCTTACATCTTTGAAGGCGAACAAGGAAAACGAGACAGCATCATTGTCGTCGCGCAGCTCTCTCCGGAATTTACCGCCCGGCTGGTGGACCGCTGGCGCGAACTGGAGAATGCCCGGGTACAGTTAAAATCCAAAGCCGAAATCCTGGCCGAAATGGCGCAAATGCATCTTGAGCATGAACGCCGGATCAACGCCGTTAATGCCCAGGTAGCCGAAGTATCGGCACAAGTGTCCAGGGTCACCGAAACACTTGAGCAGATCAAGAAAGGCAATATTCCAGAAGGCTACATTGGCTATCGCCAGTTGGCGGCAAAATGCGGCCTGACTGAAGCCAAATGCCGCAACCTGGTCAACGCTTACCGGATACCCACTGATACGCATGAGTTTTTAACTCCCGACGGTTTGCTTGCGCGACGCTCCATTGTGGCCCTGGCCCCCTTCCGGAAAGCCTTTAAGCAGGTTATGTCGGAGGCAGAACCACGCAACAAACGCTGGTATCATCCCAAGATGGGGCTATTTCAGGCCATTCACCATCCCGTGCCTGAAAGTCCAAAGGCAAACCTGTCGTTGCATACCGCCAGAGAGAAGATTAAAACAGGGTATGCAACCGTATGCCGTCGAGCATCCTGGCCTGAAAGTGTCTGGGTATGGCCCGAAAGAGGCTCACGGAAAAACTGGCGCACCTTTCGCGACGGTAAGATCTATGCGATTGATTTACAGCCAGAAGATGTAGCAGCGACCGACTGGATTGTTAGTTAATAGATTTGCCCCGGTCATGCCGGGGCTTTAACTACTAAGTGACCGGACACAGCAAAATGTATGCCACGAAAAAAATTGATTTCACTTATTCTTCCGCCACAATTGAGCGGCGCTTCACCCTCATTAGAGAGTTGGAACTGTCAAAAGTCTGGTATCAAATTCTACTGGATGAAGAGTTCTCACTGATGATAATGGCTGAAAAAGAAGCCATGCCGAATGACCGGCATAAAGTCATTGCCAGCCTTGACCTGGTGACAAACAGATACTGGGAGACAGAGGAACTGCGTGAGGCGGGAGCAATTCGCGACCTGATGGAGAATTCCGTTCCCCGCCGTTATCGGCTAGGAGATGAAATCACCATTACCGAAAAATCTTAACTCCTACAGATATGAATAACAGCGTCACAAGACATACATCAACTCATTGCATTACAAAGTGTAAATTAGTAGTATTGCGGACTCACACAGCTTTATAAGTATTTGTTTTTTATGTTAAAGGATGAATAGTTTTGGCTACTAAAATTAAACTTGAAAATCCTCAAACTGGCGAGTCAATAACCGGTTTTTATGGTTTTTCTTGGACTACATTCTTGTTTGGTGCTTTTCCTGCTTTGTTCAGGAAAGACTTTATAACCTTCATTGGGGTGTTCGTGGTGATGCTGATACTGGCATTCCTCACTGCCGGAATTGGCCCCTGGATCGCCTCTTTTATTTGGGCTTTCATGTACAACAAATATTTCACCATAAACAAGATAAAACAAGGCTTTGTGTTTGCTGGCACTCACACCGAAAATGAGTTGGCCTCAAGTAAACTTGGGTTGGCCTTAAATAAAAACAACTGTAAAACAATTACCGAGTAAAACAAATAGCAGGCTTAATCTTTAAGCCTGCTATATCAACTACGAATCTTGCTGACAATTCAGAAACATAAATGCCCGTTTATCAGTCAGATCTGTGACATAATATTCTCTCGTCCCTGTAGGTTTTATTCTACGGGCATATACAAACTTATGTGCTGATTGTCTCTCACCATAGCTTACTTCAGTCCTGAACTCATCAACCACACTACCATCTTTTTCGACTTCCTTTCTCACCAACTGATTTTCTAATACAGGCTTTGATTCGTCTATACCACTAAAAGCATCCTGCCCAGTGCTGTTACCTCTGTTTCCGCGTGGCAAATCCCATGAGAAGTAAGATCCATAATCAGTAATCACACGATCCCATGTACCAGAATCCCCCATGTAGTTAGAGCGTTTTCCATTGTAGGTTACAGCGACCTTACAGGCGTATGTTTTTCCATTATTTTCAGGCGCACTCGTAATGGTTGCAGGAGCATTATGAATAGATGCGCTTACGTCATATTGCGTTAAATCCTCAACCGGGACAAATTTATATATAGGTGTACCTAGGCTGTTTAGGTATAAATTATACCTAACTCTAAGCGTGCTTCCATCAGAGAACTCATACGTTCCCAAGCATTGGAGTTTATTTTTTTCGCTTATTTCATTAACCTGATCGTAAGCATCAATTACTGTTACTTTTTCCGGTTCATCTTTTAAAAGTTCGTTATAATCATCGATCAACATCTGCCTTGTTTTTGTGGCGTTACAGTCAATTTTGCTAAAATCTTCAGCAAAAGATATGCTGGGAACCGAAAGAGCAATAACAGCAGTAAACGCTGTTGAACAAAATATGTTTCCGCATTTCTTTAAAAACATTTCACAAACTCCAGATGTTACCATTTTGTTATTCTATTTGACTTTAATTAGTACATTTCATTTTTGCAGCGACTTCGGCTACCCCACGATCAATGTAAGGCTGCTCACTTAATATCTTTTGGATCTCACTACGAATGCATTCCGCTGTAGGTTGCTTAGGTGCTTGTTTTTGCTTCGCGGCTCGTTCAAGTTCCGTCATGTTATTGAATCCTGCCACATCACTTTGCCGAAGCATCCCTTTCCGGATAAGAAACTGCTGCCCTTCAGGCACCCAAGCCAGCATATACAAAGGCTGCAATAGATCTCCCATTCCTTGCTGACGATAAAGCTCAAACTGCAACACGCCGTTACTTAACACCGACATTGTGTCTTTGGTGGAATACCCTGTCTTTTGTATGGCTTTGCCTGTTTCATCTGCTGCATATGCAAATACACAGAACTCAATGTTGCTTTTAAAGAATGGCTCTACAGGTTTCAGCGGGATATTTTCTTTCTGGCAATAGTTTGAAACTTCATCAGGCGTATAGTTTGTTTTGGCGTTTCGCAACACCTTCAGCCCAGCCTCATACTTTGCAGGTAACGCGCCTGCATAGGCAGCATTAAGAGAAACTCCCCCCAATATAACCGCGAGCACTGCTCCCAAAACCCTTAACTTCACAAAACCATCCTTCATGTAAACAAACTGAAGTTTTATGTTACAAAAGCAAACATCTACGCCAAAATGACTTAGGCCAAATTCAGCGCGAATAAAAAATTCAAAAAAATTGTTGACACTATTCTGGAAATCACAATCTGGACAAAATCCATTGCGCAAACGGCTCCCGTTGAAGGTTCTTTTGACGACTAACTTTCAGCCGATGCGCGGTAGGGAGTCATAACGCCAAAGCAGGCCGCCATGTGCGGCCTTTTTTTGTGCCTGCTATCGTGGAGTAAAAGCCATGCAAAAGATCGCAATATTCAGTCTTTCTACTAACAAGCCGCTGATGGCTACGGCAGTCCTGAAAGACGGCGCGCTTGTAATTGACAAAGTAAAGCCGCTCCCTGCATCTGCTATTGAACAAAAACGAAAAATTCCACCAGCAATTGCCGAGCTGCGTAAAAGTGAATTTAAGGTGCTGGTTGACGAAATCACGCCAACCATTTCAGCCGGTACAGGTGCCAGCCAGGTAACATTAAAAACACGGCACGCCGACGGCAGAGCAGCGATCATTGTCGGCATGGAGAGATACCGGGAGCTGAAACTACAAAGGCTGCTATCCCTGCCTGACAAGAACAAAGGGGCATTTGAGATCCCCGACTCTATCGTCGATACCGAATACAACGGCAACGGTGAAGAGGTTTATCGAGTTAACTGGCAAGATATCCGACCAGAGCACATCCTGATGATTCTGTGCTGCTATGCAACGGTATACCACAATGTTGCCAGCGCGGATTACCTGAAACAAATGACAGGAGCGGTAGAGAAAGAAAACAAAGCAGGGATAATGGCCTCGTTCCTGTCCATTATCAGCGATCAAAAAGCTAAAGCAGGAAATACCCAACCAAAATCGCTGGCCGGGCAAGTAATTGATGAAGATACGGTGATACTTTAATCAACTCAGTAGCTTTGTTAACTCCCTTAATACCAGGTAGAAGAGTAACAAAAATACTAACGCCAGTATTTGCGTGGTCAACGAGGCGTTCATAAACAGAACAATTAGCTTTAACAATTCGAGAATAACGTCCATGTCATTCACACTATTTAATTTTTAATCTACAGCCAGCAAACAATGAAGCTGGCCCCCGCATAAAGATTAATGAAAGTCACTTGTCACCAGTGAGGGGATTTATGAACCACATCCCCCTGAACTGGTGGCCTGTCTGTTTCTCGCATTTCACACCCTGCATACAGTTCCCCCCAGGTTATGACTGTGAGGAACTGTTATGAGTTACAGCAGGCTCGACGATCGATGCATTGAAGACGATGTGCTGCGCGCACTATTCCATCAGGAGATGATCAAGCGGGTATCGGAGTATCACTCCGATAATTTCCAGTACACGATAAAAATTGATGAGGTTTATCGCTCAGACCTGGCGGCCTATCGCGCCTATGGCAACGCTGATTTGCGCTGGGTATTTCGCGTGCTGGTGGGCCATGAGTCAGAAATGGAAGAAATGCCGGTAGGGACAACGTTAACTCTTCCTGACGCAGCATGGCTAAGAAACAAGATTCGCGATTACGCTGGCTCGGCACCGGAGATAGAAAATGCCTGACTTCCTGAAAAATCAGGACGGGCGATATATCACTGACGGCCTGTCCTCTAAGGATTTCACACGCGTATTTGAACTCATCAGGAAAGAGCAAAACCGCAAACGCCGCCAGGCGCACAGGACACTCACGCCGGGCAGGCTTAGGAATAAATCAGCTGAAGACATTCTTAAGCTGGGGAAAAAGAAAGGCGGCACGTTCTTTACGCGTGACGATCTGAAAGGCTTCGAAAAGCTGCGAAGCAAAGCACGCGAAAAATATGACAGCAAGACGGCTGGCATCACATACGCACAACTGGTAGCGTCCAGCCAGGCTATCGATATTAAGCGAGCAAATAACGCCGTAGACGACGGTTCTGGTATCAAAAGAGCTACGCCCGTATCTCTTCGTCACAATGTGATTAATATCCGCGTGGAAGCGTCCGATATATCCGTTCACCAGCACCACATTGTCCGGGTACGTTTTGAAGAATGGGATCAGATGGTCGATGACATCGCAGAAGACGATAAATCAGCCCTGAAAGTCACAAAATCACTGTGTGCCGGGCGAGTGTCTTTCGACTGTGACTGCGGTCGCCATCAATACTGGTATCGCTACATCGCCACTGCGGGTAACTTTGCCCTGGCCCCGCCAAAAGAATACGCCTATCCAAAAGTTCGCAACCCTAAGCTGCAAGGCGTCGCCTGTAAACATGTGATCCACTCAATGACACGACTACAGTCTGCCAGTTGGCAGATGAGTATTGCTCGTGCGCTACAAAAGGCTGCAACGCAAATTGCATTTGGTGACGATCGCCGCCGTACAACCAAACACTTCTCAAAAGAAGACGAGAAGGAGTTTAATCGCAATCGTAGCAGTAAAACGAACGTTGAAGCCGCCAAACGCGAATGGAGGCTCTATCAGAAGCGCCAGGCAGCTTTAAGTACAAAACTGGCGAAGGACAACGGCAAGATCGACAAGCTACGTGACCAACTGACCAGGGCCAGAAAGTTGTCAGACGCACAGAAAAAACGAGCGGCAGCAAAAGAAGCGGCCTTGCAACGTGAGAAACAGAAAAACAAGGAGCTTCAGCAACGCCTTGCCGATCAGTTCGCACTGAAGAAGCAGGCGTTCATTGATGCGCTGGTCATGGCAGGAACGTCACCTGGGCAAGCTGAAAAAATGTTTATGGAGTACGTGAAGAAAGGTTCTTGATTGACAACAAAGGCGGTCATACAGACCGCCGAACTCATACACCAACCAGGCTTTCAAGAGGAATGCCAAACTGGGAATGTAAACGACGAATCATAGGTAACGTTAAATTTCGTGTTCCATTTAGCACTTCGTAAACACGATTTGACTTACCAATCGCCGGTTCCAGATCCTTCACGGTCAGCCCTTGCTGTTCCATACGGAATTTAATGGCCTCAATAGGTGATGGTGGCTCAATTGGGTAATGTTTTTTCTCGTACTCCTCAATGAGAAGACACATGACCTCAAAGAAATCACCTTCCGGGGTGTTCATTTCCGGTTCGTTATCGAACATCGGTTCGACCGCACGCAGTGCGGCCTCATAATCTTGTTCTGTACGGATAGGTTTAATGTTCATTAATTCCAAAGGAAAGCCCACTTGTTAAGTGGGCTTTTTGTATGTGTTTTACTATATCAGGCTGCTTTTTTATTCAGGTTCCGCTGAGAAATAAATTTTTCAGCAGTATTGATACGACTTAACTCTTCCTGAACGCGCATATCATTTTCGACTTCCCACAGGTCTACTGCGGTCTGAAGATTAATCCAAAAATCTACAGAAGTATCGAATGCTTTTGCCAGGCGATATGCCATATCCATCGTTAGCTTACGATTATTATTAACAAGAGCACTTACGGTGTTACGATGAACATGAAGTATTTCTGCTAACTCGTTGATCTTAAGCTCTAACGGCTCCAGGTATTCGTACAGCAGGATATCACCTACAGTCGTCGGTTTTCTGGTTGCCTGTTTCATTTTTTGCCCTTACTAGCGTGCGTATTAAGTGGACTCTGGTCAGTACCCGGTCCATCCGCCGGGTATTTGTTTTAGTATTTGTGAGGGTCGAGATACAAGTCCTCGGCCTTTCCGTTAACCCACTTAAAAATTAACCTGTATTGCTTATTCACCCTTATTGATGAATAGCCGTTTAGCTTCCCTGACAATTCCTCATACCGATTACCTGGTGGTGATCTCAAGTCCTTCCAAGTAGTTGCAGCATTGATAATATCCAGCTTCCGCAACAATGTAATCTGAATATCAGAAGGTATCTTTTTGTGTGGTATTGAAAATTCAAAAAAATCATCAAGCCACTCATCCCTGAAATTCTTTATGTTAATCTTTTTGCTCATCGATCATTTTATCCTCCATGATTATTAATGAATGTCATAATGATAGCGCACCGTTGCACCGTGCGCAAGTGCATATTGTAACAATTCCCCTCCTCCATCCAAAATCACAATCTCCCGAAAATCTTCCTTTCGATACCTGATAAATCGACCTTTGAGGACGCTTATGGGCCGTTTTGATGAATGGCTTGCTGATGATGCAAGCCTGATGAGAAAGGGAACAGAACATGACAGCACGCAGAGAGAAGAGACAACGACGGTTGAAGCGAATGAAGGAAGCACAACGGAAAATGGGAATGTCAGTGCAGGGCCATTCAGTATTCTGGAAGAGCACGCCGCCACCCAATCTAATAGCCATGATAATTGGCCTGATAATGCTGGTGACTCTGTTACGGAAGTGATTGAACCTGACATCGCTCCCCTACCGGCATCGCTCGCTAACAGAGAACCAAACCAGCAGCTTAAAACCCGATATAACGGACATAAAGCGTTCAACGACCAGATCCGCGCCGATTGGATGCTCATTATTGAATCAAGCCCTGACGCGTTCGAGGCGCTTTTATACCGCCCGGCTGATGGCACCTATGGCGTCGTAAACGATGAAACAGGTGAAGAGTCTTTCACGCAACTTGACAACAACCAGCGTGAGCTTACCTATCTGGAACCGGAAATCGTATACGTCCTGGATAACCCGGACGGAAGGGATTCGTTTCATGCCATTGATGCCGATGGAGAACAGGATGGTCTTGCTGATGAAGTGCTAATCCTGCGTATTGCTGCAAACAACGTACCTGTTGGTTCAATCCTGGAATGGAACGAAGAAATGGCGAATGGCCTCGCCCGCCGCTGGTGGTACGTGCATCGAATCTTCAGCTACGGAACACAACACGTCGGCTCCCTTTATTACTGCATCCCGGCCAGGAACTTTGATACCACTCAAAACGGAGTGATCGAATGACACCCAACAAAACTCTCCTGTCCCGCATTGGCGAGTGGCAGACAACGCGTACTGGAAAATTCCAGACAACTGGTCTGGAAAGAGTGGATAACGCTTTTGCTACGCTAATCAGTGACATTTTTTCTGACGTAACGCTGGTGGAACCAGCAAAAGAAGAAAGGCGCTTTGCATCATTCCTGAGTCGCCCACCAGCGGAGCGTGTTTATGTTGCCCGTTTTGATAACGCGGTCGAGTTCCTTAAAGCGGTTCGCCGTGCTAATGCCGGGCAAGGGAGAAAGCCAGAGAATCCGAACATTAATCGCGATGCACTCCCTCTGATTAATATCTCGCGCTCAATGGATATCAGCTATATCAACAATGACCAGCAGATAGACCGCAAAAGATGTGATCACTTCTGCGAACCTGGCAGCGGTATGCCTTTAGTAGCCCTGGAATACACCCAGGCAAATCTGACGTATGACGTTACATTAATGGCGACGGATAAGGCGACCATGAGTCTGATGTGTAACTCGCTAGGAGCACGTCTTCGCTTGATGGCAGGAACGCAGTTTGAAGCAACAACCCCGCTGGTACGAGTACCCGTCCCGCTAATTTGCGCGATTCAGGATGCTAAAGACATCAGTTTTACTGATGTTTCAGCCCCAATTGGGGAAGAGCGTATTTATGCTGCACAAACGGCAATTAGTGTTATAGCAGACGTGATCACCGCCTGGGAGCTGGACGCGAAACGAATTATTACTGAAACCTCTCTGAGAATGGGGTAAGCCATGTCCCAGGAGCTACAGCAATACTTTCTACAGTCCGTTACCATCAACGGAAACAAAGTACCCAGGGAGTGGATATTCACTTCCGTATATGTGGAAAAGGCAAACCTGCGTGCACCATTGCTGAAACTGGAAATTCACGACATTACCGGCACCATAATTGATGACTGGAAAACAAAATACGGCGCAGCACTGGTTGCAGAGATGGGAGATCCACAAGGCAATTCAGGCACGTTTAAAACAACTTTTTTCGTAACATCTGCGGTGCTGGCTGGTGATGTCATCACGGTCATTGCAGTCAGTGAAGACGTTCGGATATTTAAGATCCCCGCCATACGGGCTAACCTGCATACAAATAAAACGCCTGATACCATTTTCAAGACGTATACCGGTACACTGAAAATCGCCTCCAGCGCATTGAAACGAAGCTGTACGTACCATCTTTCCGCCGGGGAAAAACCCTCCAAAATGCTATCTGAAATGGCCCGCGATAAAGGCGCTTTATGCTGGGCCTGCCGTGGTCAGTTTAACTTTTATACATTAGCTGACCTTATGAAAGCCAAACCATCATTCACCTATGAAGGGAACAACCCCAGGGCGGAATACACGATTTCAAAAATGAGGCTTATACAGCAAGAGTATGCCGTTACGGCAAATACTCAGTATCGATTTACCGGCTATTCAATGACTGAAGGCTATGTCGAATATGGCGATAGCTCACTTCCAATACGCTATATATCCGATCCGGATATGGAAACTCTGCGCAATATGCAATTGTCGCTCGTACCCAAAATGGATATTGAGGTCGCGGGTAATCCCGACATCACGCCGGGAATGGTTATTGAGATCCTCGTGTATCGTTACGACCAGGAAAATAAGCTGGACGAATCGTTGCCTCGTAAGCTGTTGGTGAAAAACGTAGCCCATTTTGAGGACCGGATCGGCTATACAACACGAATGATATTAGGAGTACCCAACCAGTGAAACGCAGAGCGCAAATCGTAGGGACCAAACACCCTGCCGGACTTATGCGAGCGCAGGTCCGCATACTGCCTGACTGGAACGGTGTACCGGATGAAGACCTCCCATGGGCAGAGTATCAAATGCCTATCGGTAACGCCTTTACACCTACAGTCAGCGGCGATTTAGTCTGGGTCGAATTTCCTTATCTGGATGCTAAAGGCAGGATAGACACGCGCCGACCTTTAATCGTTGGCGCGGCGCAGGATGCCCCAGGAGGCGTACCAAATGTGCCTCCGGAAGCCTCCGGACAAGGAAACGGATGGTCGCCAGAAGAAGTTGATGGTGCTCCTGCCCGCCCCCAGTTTTCGGCGACTGAAGATTTTGTTATTCACCGAAACAATATCCTTGAGGTCAGAACGGCTGGCGGTGGCTATGAAATAGCAAACACCGCCGCAGGATCAAGGATAGGGATGAACGAATCCGGCCAGATTTACATAATCGGCCCGGCGAATATAGTGCTTAATGCTGGAGGTGAGGTTAACGTCAAATCAAGCAGCAAAACCAATGTATCCTCAGATGGAGACGTTAATGTAAAAGGCAGCAATGTAACCGTCGCAGCTGATGGTGATATAGCCCTGAAAGCTGGTGGCGCGCTAAAAGCAACAGCGAGCAATTTCACCTTTGTGAAGGGATAGCAAAATGCAAAACTGTGTTAGATAATTGAGTTTTATTTTCTAACACAGTTTTGCTAAACATGAGATTAGTCGCCTTTAAAAACATATATGTCTATCGCCTTGCCCGCGAAATAAAACTGGACTCAACCACCGTTAGTGATGCCTTAAGCCAATTCACATTCACTCCATGCGCATCACAAGAAATGGCAAAAGTCGGATGGGTGCCGGTTCTGGCTGACAACCTGATCCATGAATACCACGGTTTTCTACTTCTCCAGCAACAGCGAGAAATTAAGCTCCTGCCCTCTCATGTCATTAAGGAGGAAGTGCAGAAAAAAGTGGAAAAGCTCGAAAATGAGCAATCTCGTAAGCTGAAGAAGTCGGAAAAAAACACCCTGAAGGATGAAGTTCTCCACTCTTTGTTGCCTCGCGCATTCACTCGCAAATCATTGTCGCGAATCCTTATTGATCGCGACAACTATCTGGTCTTCGTAGAAGCTTCCAGCGCCAGAAAAGCAGAAGAAATGCTGGCGCTCTTACGTAAATCACTTGGCAGCCTGCCAGTGATTCCATTCACGCCGATAGAACCGCTCGAAATGACTATGACCGAATGGTTCAAGTCAACATTTCCTCAAGGCTTTAAAGCAGGCGAAGAAGCCATATTGAAATCTCTGTTCGATGACGGCGGCGCAGTTCGTTGCAAGAAAGTAGACCTACAGTCAGAGGAAATAATGACTCATATTGAAGCCGGAAAAGTTGCAACAACGGTTGCAATCAACTGGCAGGACCGCGCGACCTTCAGGTTAAACGATGACATGAGCATCAAAGCACTGACGTTTTGCGATGATCTCTATGACCAGAACGATGACATCGACCGTGAAGATGTTGCCCAGCGATTTGATGCTGACTTCATTCTGTTCACAAGCGAATTATCCGCGATGTTTAGCTCGCTGGTGGAGGCCATTGGCGGTGAAGCAGAGCATTAATAACCGACCGCTGGCGGTGAGTCTTTGTGATTATACAGGGAATATGGTTTCCCCCTGGCTGGAACACGGCATTGATGCAGTCATTGTCGATCCGCAACACCAGGAGTCCGGCAGCCAATTGATGGAGTCAGGTGCTGTACTCACACGTATCAGCGCAATTATTGACAGTGATGAGGTCTACAATTTCCTTCGGAAAAATTTGCACAGAGTTGTATTTTTAGCCGGTTTCCCTCCATGTACTGACCTGGCTGTATCTGGCGCACGCTGGTTCGCAGATAAAGCAAAAAAAGATCCGGTTTTCCAGTTCAAAGCAATGCAGGTTGTCTGGCAGTGTTACGACATTGCAAAGATGATTGGTTGCCCGTACATGATTGAAAACCCGGTCAGCCAAATATCGACATTCTGGCGTAAACCTGATCACATATTCCATCCTTATCACTTCACTGCATATTGCAAGGAAGACAATTACACCAAAAAAACATGCCTGTGGAGCGGACAAGGATTCATCATGCCAACTCCGCGAATCGACAAGTCGTTAGGTGATCCAGATAACCGAATACACAAGGCACCGCCAGGGCCTGAAAGAGCGAATTTTCGTAGCGCGACACCTTACGGTTTTGCAAGAGCTGTATTTGAAGCAAATAAGGAGGGAATCCGTGGCTGATATTGGTGCTAAATTTATTTCTTATAGCGACAATCATCGTCCTGCGGCGGAAGCCACTATCAGCCATATGCGACGTATTCGCTCGGAGGACGAATTTGATCGCCCAGTCTTTAAGTGGGTCGGCGGCAAATTTTCTGCACTGCCCATTATCTTCGAACACCTGCCCCACGGAAAACGGTTGATAGAACCTTTCGTTGGAGGTGGCGCTGTTTTCACTAATGCCGGATTTAAAAGCAACCTGCTGAACGATATCAATAATGACCTGATTAACTTCTATCAGACATTGCAGCGTGAAGGGCATTCTCTTATCACACTGGCATATCGTTTTTTTCAGGATTACAACTCTGCTGATGCATTTTTGAATGTTCGCAATGCATTCAACAATGGTGCTTATGATTCCCTTCACCATGCAGCGGCGTTCCTGTATCTCAATCGTCATTGTTTTAATGGCGTCACTCGCTATAACCGTAAAGGAGAGTTCAACGTCGGATATGGAAAGCAGAAATCACCCCACTTCCCTCTCGCGGAAATGGAGGCGTTCCTGGCTGACGATATTTCAAAGTATTCGGAATTTGTGTCCGGCGATTTTGCTGGTGTAATTGAGGCTGCCGGGAATGATGATGTGATTTTCTGCGATCCCCCCTATGAACCATTGCCCGACACTACCGGATTTACAAATTACTCAGGGCATAGCTTTAGGTTTGAAGATCAACAACGGCTGGTGTCACTGCTGGTGGATGCCCACAGACGCGGAGCGAAAATTGTGATAACAAACAGTGGTGCGCCTAACATTCGCGAACTTTACGTTGGCAATGGCTTCAAGGTGTATCCTATGCCATCCCGTCGCTCTGTATCCTGTAAAGCATCAACGCGAATGATAGCTAACGACATTATAGCCACACTTAATTAAGAAAAGCCCCATATGGGGCTTTTATAACATCAAACAAGCACCGTTACGGTACACTAACAACACCATTCTGGTACTAAAAAGGAATCAAAGTAGCCTCAAAATAACACATGGACCCAAAACGGTGTCATTCCGGCGTCATTTTGTATCCTCAGACTCTGCAAGCATGAGGATAGCATGGCGGATCATATTCAATTTGCTGCGATTATGCTTTTTGCTTAACGCATCAAGTACCTGGTACTCGTATTCATTGAAGCCAACACGAATGGATTTAAAATCACGTGGGGCGTCCTTATCGAGCACTTTGTTGTCTTCTGGTTGCTCACCCGGCACCAAATCAGCTTTGCTGGCAAAAGCCTCAATTCGGCGTTCAAGATCGAGGTCTTTTACTTCGGGGGCTTTTACCGATTTACGAGGCTTAATCACTTAATAACTCCTTAACCAACATCTGGATTTCACCTTTAGCTTTCCCGTTGTCCATCTCAACAACGCCCTTCCCTTCAGCCATACAATCGCGGTAAACCTTGCGATCGCGAATGATGGTTTTCAGCAACTTCAGTTGCGGATATTCAGCCAGGTACTCTTTGGCCTCATTGGCTTCATTCACAACCGGATTGGATGGGGCCATTGTTAAAACTGCGCACGCCTTAATGCTAGGATTAGGCATCAGATCCAAAGCCTCTTCAAAGACTTCAACAAAATGCGCCAGCGTGTCTAAATCTGGCTGAGATGGCCTGAATGGAACAAGCAAAACATCCGCCGCAGTAATACCGGTGCGCATCTCTTTGCTATCACGACCAGCGGTATCAACAACCACAAATTCATAACGCTTGTCCAGATCAAGAAGTGTTTCACGAATATTCCCAAACTTCTGGACGCAATGAATTACTGGAGAAACCTCTGCCGCATTACGGTCCGATGCCCAACGGGCAGATGTTCCTTGCTTATCTGCATCAAGTAGAACTACGTCCTTATTTGCGCGGGCAAGCTCCGCACAAATGTTTACGCTGGTGGTTGATTTGCCACAGCCACCTTTTTGGCTGGCTACCAATATAATCATATCCGTCCCTCGGTGTTATTTTGGTATCAAAATAGCTCCAAACAGAAGCCTTATTGATGCGGTTTTGGCTCTATAGTGGAGTCACTATGCTTTGCAAAAGTATAACACTAAACACTCGAAATTTGCCCTCTGTTGCATCCTGTTTAACACGAAATCAGCCTCAAAGTGGAACCAGACACAAAACAGCACCACAACAACACCGTTTTGGTACTAAAAGAGCACCAAATTAGAACCATGACAGTATAAAAAAGGCTGCAAATTGCAGCCTTTGAAGATGTAGATTTGTTAATCAGGGAGTGAGTTTGCCAAATTCTGTGCAGAGCGGCTTTTCGAAACGCCAGGTTTTTTAACATCCGCTGAGGCTGAGGGGTTTCCTTCAGGGTTTTCCCGAACTTCAGGCGAAATTTCAAGAAATGAAACCAGCATTTTTCTGATCACTTCAGGGCTATTATCACCGGATAAAAGCGATGCCAACATGGGAGGTAATCTGCTATCAACCTCGCCAAGAGCGATACCTGCAAGCATCGCTGTGCGCGCCATATCATTGCGATCTCTTAATGGATGGCCCTCAAGTTTTGCATCAGCATATTGCTCACTGGCGTTAAGACCAGGACGAAGATAAAACAATACTTTTCGACGTTCCTGAGACATGGCAACCTCATCAACCGATAGATTTTAGACCATAGACAAGAGCAAGTTGTGGATCATCAGCAACGAAAAACCTATCGTCACGAATGTTTACCTGCTCACGGATAGCATCAGCAACAAGCGGCGCGCCGCCACCAATGACCATAACATGCGTGTATCCTTTGAAATCACTGATCACATCCAGTACGCGTGTACGGAGTCGTTCTATGCTTGACGAAATGGCTTTCTTAACATCATCAATAGCAGACGGATCGTTAATATTGTCGGTCAAATAATCCTCATCATCACGATTAATGATTAATTGATCGACATTATAATTAGAGGTTTCGGTATTCGCTTTTGCAAGTGCCTGTCTGACCTCTTTAGTTACCAGCGAAACGCCGAGATTAGAATCGCCAAATACGCGAGAAACGGCGGTCATTTGCCCGGCGACCATCGACACATCCAGAGTAGTCCCACCAAGATCAACAATAAGCACAGAATGCGCTGGCACAAGGCTGTCGCACAGACCGATCCCTGCGGGTATTGACTCCGGGCGCACAGTCACTTTTTTGATAGTAAAAACCTGACCTTTGTTAAGGGTGACTGGTCGCATCAGGCTGGCCTTTTTCCGCTCAATATTTTTCATGTTGTATTGTGCGTCGTCGTCATAAAACTCTGCCAGTGGCAACGTGACAACTATTTCCACTTCTTGAGGCTCAATGCCACTTGTAAGCAGGGCATGATGAACAGCAAGCACATTAAGCGGGCTGTATTGCCATTCAACGTTATTCGTCGGCAGCACATCCGGCGAGATCAAGTCATATGAATATTTTTCGTCATCAATGATGTAGTTAAACGGCTTTCCTGCGCCAAATGTGGCGGACCATCCACGTTTAAAACTGTTCGGACAGATATGGGTTCGAGTTTCCCCGTCTTGTTCCCACAGCATTTTGATATTGGTAGAACCATCGTCGATAAAAATGCGCATCATATTGCTCCACTTCTGAGACACATTTGAGAAAGAATTGAATTTTATATGAGAAAACAAAATAAGACCAGAAGTTAGATAGCGTAAAAAGCATCAAACTAGAGACGTAAGAGAGACGCAAAAGAGACTTAGATGACACATGATGTACCCACGATACCCGTTTGAGACAAATCAGAGACAAATGTGAGAAGTAAGAAATCTGAAGAGTGAAAATCACAAAGTGGAGAAGATTTAAGAAAAAGGAGGTGTTAGATGAGTGCAATAGCGACCAGTGACACAGTTTGTTCTGGTCATGGAGGATTCCCTCCGCGACCTGTAGCAGAAACAGTTTCCTGGTTTACCGTAAATGGAAAGCCAGTGGTTGTAGATGGGGGAGCGTTCCCCAGCCATACAGACGGAAATAGCGCGCACCCCGGATCAGCCGTATCGACGCGCTCATGGTTTGCAATAGGCGGGAAAGGAGTTGTTTGTGTGGGAGATCCCCTTTCTTGTGGCTCAGTCATCGCCAATGGTGAGGCAATTTTTCAGGTGTCATAATGCTTGATTCAATCGCTGAAGTTAATGCATTCAAAATTCTAAATGCATCAGGCACAACTACGCCTGCATCTATCACGCTAAGTAAAACAGCGTCATCCAATGCCAGTTCTCTGGAAGAGAATATCCAGGCTCTTATCCTGAAGGATAATGCATACCCGGCGTCGGTGGTTTCATGGGTCAATCAGCTTTCTGTCTTTTCAGAACAACTGAAAACTGTCAGTGCAGAAGCAACCAATTTAGCCGACTCGCTGTCTCCGTATACTTCGCCAACTGAATTACTTCAGATGAAAATTGGCTGGGAATGTTACGTCAAAGGTAATGAGTTATCTCCTGCGCCAGAATTTGCTCTCGTAACAGTTATGGGAGATACCCTGCATCCGCAATCGCTTATTGACGCGTTGGCAGCATTTGAACTGGTGCCAATCACTTCAGCCATGACCGCTATAAATGCAAAAGTTCAGGCGTCAAGCGGGGAGGCTTCAGGCAACGGAAGTTCCACCGGAACAACACAGCAACCAGCACTAACAGAAGAAGAGATCAAAGCACTAAAAGACGCTGTGGAAGCAGCAACAGAACAAATAAATGCAATAAACAACACGAGCAGTAGTCTCTCAACACTTGTACAGCAAGTTAAGGACTCTACCGGAAAAGCCAAACAGGGACTGGAGAATGCTGTAGCTATTACGTTAACCGGTTCTCTACTGGGCGATGAAGTAATGAGTCCGGCAATCAGTTTGATCATGCCACAAGGTGTGATCGATGCGCTCCAAAGCAACACTAAAAAGGAACCATAACCACACCATTTTAGCCCATAAATGGTTACAAATTGGTACACATATCACACCAACAAAAAATCTGAAGAGGATGGTTTTGAAAAAGATAATTTTGATAGTAGTTGCGCTTTTAGCCATTTATGGAATTTACCGTACTACGGCGGCAGTTATCGATCACATCAGGTATATCCGTTCCCTGGAAGACTCAAAATCACAACTTGAAAGCGAGAACAACACGCTTTCTACCGCATTGCAGTTAAGTGAAAAATCGCGATCTGCCATGATGGCTGAAAACGAAAGAATTAAAACACTGGAGAAGGAGTACCAGCGCAAAACAGCAGAACTGAATACCAGCCTGATCAAACAACGGGAGGAAAGCCAGAATGAAATTACTCGTCTTGAAACTGCTTTACGCAATGCTGGGGTTAATGATGTGCGTGTGCCTGATGACGTTATCAGGATGCAGCGGGAACGGGCAAAAGAAATCAATCAGCGTGCCAGTGAAAATTACCGTAGAAGCCACCAGCAAACCGCAGGCAAATCTGATTGATTATACCCCTTGCATAGTGCCAGAGGACACGCCTGTGCTGTTAAACAAGTATCCGGCATACACTGAACAGTTATTCAGCACTATCGATGAATGCAACCAAAGAAACGCACTGAATAACCAAAGAAACAGGGAGATTTGGGAAGGGAAGGGGGATCAAGGCTCCTGAAGCCAGATGTCCTGGCTGTCAGCTTCTTCGAAACCGTGACAGACGTTAAAGTCACTCAAGCGATACTGGCGCTGACGGCCTCTATTTCGCTCATGCCAATGCATATATCCACCAGCAAATGCCAGCGGACAATCGCTATAGTCGATGTAGCCAATACCATTACCCAAACGCGCTTCGCGCGCCCCAGCTTTCCAGGACAGCAGAAAAGAGTCACGATCTGCCAGCATGACTACAAAATCATCTGGATCGCCTATGCAGTGAAGAATGCCTGCCTTGCATAACTGTTTGAGTGCCTTAGACTGACTCAGGATGTCTTCACCGTAATACTGAAAACAATCATCAACAATAGCGGGATAGCCAGCGGGTGGATTCAGGCTGGTTGGTATAGCTGACGCGATAGCCAGCATTAAACGATATTGTGTTTTCGATGGGTTCGCGTGACTCATGTTTCCTCTACTCACTGTCTCCATGCATTTTTCAGCTCCGGAATATCAGCCATTTCCACTAACTTCCGAAGCCCCGCGCTGACCTTCCCATTACCAACCGCAGCAAGCCAATCCCTTACTGACTTCGGCATATAAAGAGTGGTGGTTACAGGATCTTCCACTCTTACAGGTGTGCCCATTTGAGGCCACTTAACAGATGCCAAAACGTCAGAAGGCGGGGTAAGCGCGGGAACATCAAGAATAGCCTTTCCTGAATGCAGAATCACGACTCGTTCAGCCAGGGAAAGAATATCTCTTTCGGTAAGAATTGATGACAGTTGAGCTTCTACAAGGCATCTGCTGCTTGTGTTCAGAGAATGGCTTTTAGCACCATTTTTGTATGAAACGAAGATCTTGTACGCCATTTGTTCTAATGTTATGTGTTAGAAAATTAAGATTAAAACACACCATGACGATTTTGTTAAAGAAAATTATTTTTCTAATGCTATTGACTAAATAACAAAGTGAGTATTGTCACCTCGTCAAAAGAATCTTCACGCCGCGCCCGAATTTAGGGTTTAACCGTGAACAAGAACATTGAGCCAGCTCGTAAGCGCGAGCGCGAGATTATGAATCGGGCGGCAAGCGTCATGGCTATGACCGTCGATCCAACCACTGATGCTGCCGGTAACATGATTACCGACAACGAAGTGATGATGGCTAACCTGGAAAAAGCTATCCAGAAAGAGCCAATGTTTGAAGGCGTTGGACCAGAAGCAGCTCGCCAGATCATTGGTAGCTGGGCCATGTCTATTCATGAATACAAACGCCAGCATGGGCATTATCCGGCAAGCGATGTATTAGCCAACGCCCATGTAGCACTTGAGCGCCTGATGATGGAGTCCGCTAAAGAGACGCATGAAGGCGCTGGCAAAGCCATGTTTGAATCAGTAGCCAAGGACATGCGCACCTCCGATGGTGTAATGAAGGTTGCACAATATGCCGCACTGATCCTGCCTGCTTCTCTCGGCGCAGCCACCAGCGACGCATGTACGTTTATCCCTTGTGATCGTGATGAAACCAATATTTACGAGCTGACCAACGTTGCTGGTACAAAATTCGGTACATTCGAGCAGGGCGATGAACTGAACATGCAGTCTGCTGGCGTGTATTCGCAGATGAAACGCCTGTACATCCTGACCGAAAAAGGCGATGGCAGCAAAACCACCTTCCAGTTTGATATCCAGAACTTCGAAGGCCAGGCCTGCCCGCTGCGCCAGGGCTACAACAAACTGCTTATTAACCGCAAACCGTCCAAAGTAGATGATGGTGACGGCAACCTGTATTTCAACGACAAAGACGTCAACGGCAACTCTTTCTCTGCTACAGCAAAAGTTAAATACGATACCGGCGTTATCGATATCACCTTTAATGAAGCACCAGCAGAAGGCACAGAAATCGCTGTTCAGGTTGAAATCAACATTGAACGCAATCCGAGCCTGATACCAGTCATTAACCAGTCCATGCGCAATTACGCCCTGCGCCCGTCGCAGTACGTGATCGCATCCGAACATACGGTTATGACAGCATCTGACCTGAGCCGTGAACACGGACTCGAACTGGCAGCATTGCAATTCTCCGCAATGCGCAACTGGATTTCCCACGAAATCGATATGATGCGCCTGCGCACTCTGGTATTCCACACAGTTTACGGTCGTGAATTTGATGTGGCACTGCCAGAAGCGCAGAACTACGAATCGTGGGTTGGTTTAATTCGCCATGTAGTGAACGCGCTGTCACAGGACATGGCTGACCGCACCCTGACTACCGGTATCCGTGGTGGCTTTGCTGGTGGCGATGCTGCTAACTTCCTGCGTTCCTTACCGCCGCAGCACTTCCAGTTGGCACCGGGCTATGTACAGTCGCCGTACATTCAATACATCGGCACCCTGTTTGGTTCCATTCGTATCTACGAAGTGCCGAAGCCTATCTGCAAACAATTCCAGGAACATGGCTACGACTTTGGCCTGGACGACATCTACTTCTATGGTCGTGGCGAAGGCATTGGTAAAGCTGGCCTGGTCGCTGGTGATGCTGTGCCTGCTATTCCGTATGTCCACGAAACAAATCCAGCCCTGGTAAACCGCACCACTCTTTGGGGTACAGCAATCAACGATGTGCATCCGCGCAACGGTGAGAACTATTTCACTCGCCTTCGCCTGACACGTTCGAAAGAAGGTGCGATTGACATGTTGAGCGGGCAAATCAACGAAAAAAAGTAGCAGTGGCGAACGTGTCAGTTTCACCAACGGCAATTGAAGTAAACGAAGGTGAAACTATCGCCGCAAGCACTTCAAAGACACGAAAAACACCCAAAAAGAAGTAAGACAAGCCCCTGAATAGGGGGCTATATGGAGGAAAAAATGGCTGATATTCAGGTAACTATTACCCCACCAAATGCGACAGATAAAACTTTCACTGTCGAATCCGATCATCCGGAAATTGTGAGTGTTGATGGAACCACATGCACCGCAGTATCTGCTGGTACTGCGGTACTAACCATCAAAACTACAGATGGAAATAAAACCGCAACATGCACTGTAACGGTTAATGAAGCCGCAGTAAGTGTCAACTCTGTCAGCGTTGATCCGTCAACCAAAGAAGTGACGGTAGGTGACAGCTTCACGGTCGGCGAAGCCTGATAAAAGCCTCCCCATGCAAATGGGGAGGCTTCTCTCATCCGCTCGATAAAGAGGAAAAGAGCAGCATGAATAAAATTGGTTTTTCTGTTGGTCAGGCGGCGGGCGTTGCGGTAGCGGACGTAAATGCCGATGCTATTCTGTCCAACACATCTGGCGGTGCTTCCGTCTTTGCCGGGCTGGTGATTTCCCGCAGAGGAGCACCAGGCAAGGTTTTGCAGGTTACAGCAGCCAACTATCAGAGCGTGTTAGGTTCACCTCTTCACCCGCGCACCGGGGCCGCATTTGAACCATATCGCCACGTTGAACGCGCAGTAAAAGGCGGCACCGGTTATGTGGTTCGCGTATGCGCAAAAGACATGAAAGTACCGGGCATTGCCGTTTCTGTTCAGGCCAGGTCGAAAAGCACCAAGTCAGCAAAAACTCTGCAAATTGCTCCGACCGAAGCAACGGTAAATATCGGCGATACACTGACCGTTCGTGCCGTTTCTGGAGCCACTTCTCCGGTAACTTTCGCTGCAAGCGAAACACCTGAAATTTCCGGCAGTGAACTGGCTATTTTCTACATAAAGGACGGTGATGCTTCGACAAACCGCACGTTATCACTGACCCGTGAGGACGAAGAAAATGACCTGTTCACTCTGGAACTGAAAGAGACACAGACCGATGGTTCTGTAGAAACTTTGGAAAGCTACCAGGTTTCTTTCGATCCGGATGCAACGAACGATATGGGCCAGCCAGCATGGATTCCTGCGTTGTTAGAAAGTCAGTCCTCCAGGCTTGGAGCTGTACTGGCTGATGGTGCCGAAGACTCCGCTCACTTGCTGACTTTCGAAGATGTAGCGTTTGAAGGCGGTACAGATGGCGATCTGTCCTCAATTGACGCTGATGATTATCTGAAAGCGTTAGAGGTTCTCGAAGCGTCAGAAGTTAATTATACCGCACTGCTTTCTATGGGCTGCTACGACGCATCCGTGCTGGCAAAAATTAATTCGCTGGCAGAAGACGTTCGCGTGGATATGTTCTACGACCTGAAATGTGCTCAGACTGGTGATAACGCTATCGCGGAAGCTAAATCACATGGTTTCGGCAAATCCCACCAGGCTGCACGTTATCACTTCCCGTACTCATGCCGTGACACTTTCAGCGGTATGAATGTGGTTTACGGAATCAGTTGTGATGCGTTCGTGGCAAAAGCGAAAGGCGTTGCGCTTGTGTCTGATGTAGGCGGCTGGCATTACGCCCCGGCTGGTCTGTCTCGCGCAATCATTGATCGCCAGAACATCACCAGACTCTCCGGAATTGGCACAATCGATCGTGAAGCGTATGTGACCGCTCGTATTAACCCTGTAAGCGTTGCAGCGGATGGTTCTGTCTACATCGACGACTCCCTGACGACATACAGCAAAAATAACTATCTGCGATTCCAGCACGTTTCATCACTGATGAATGCAATTGCCCGCAATTTCTATGAAGTTGCTCAGGCAATCAAGCATGAACCTGATGGCGTTACGCAGGAAAGTCTGACTAACGCACTGACAGATCTTCTGGACCGTTTTTATGCGGCTGGTGCGCTGGTTACACCACGCGATGAATCTCAAGGTTCTGACCCTTATGTGGTCAAGGTAACTCAAAAAGACATCGACTTGTGGGAAGTGGAATGGTCCGTGTGCCCAACAGGCACTGCCCGTCGAATCCTCGGCAAACCAATCCTGATGCGTTGATTTATCTTCCCCGCTGAAACGCGGGGATGAATGAGGTTTCCTAATGAAAAACTATTCTGTTGTTGATCCATTCATGCGCGCGCTATTTGCAGGCAAAACAGCCGATAACGCAGATACAGCCATACTGGAAAGCGCCAAAGATTCTGGTTGTTTTGAAAGTGGCGATAACGCCATCCTGGAAAGTGCCAAGAATGGAACCGATGGCGCGGATATCGAAGCCGCAATGATGGAAGCGGTGGAATCCCGTGCACAAAGTGACATCCGCAGTCTGGCAGCTTCAATGCTGGCGAGCTGGGTAGAAGATGGCGACCCTGAAGCGGATTCATTTGATGCGCTGGCAATCACAATGGCTGGCCTGGCCGACATTGACGAAGACACAGAACTGACCGACGAACAGGTTGACGCATATAACGACGCACTCGCGGCGTTGGCTAACGCGGCTGTGGCCCTGGGCGCTGATCAGGACGACGTCACCGAGATGATCGATGACGAAGATGACGCGGCA
Organism: Escherichia sp. WS1450; assembly: GCF_046487395.1. Lineage (NCBI taxonomy): Bacteria > Pseudomonadati > Pseudomonadota > Gammaproteobacteria > Enterobacterales > Enterobacteriaceae > Escherichia > Escherichia sp. WS1450. Next base: position 14,120 of record NZ_JBJQJO010000022.1, on the reverse strand, counting down.
GCAGAACGCGTATTTGACGCACTGTCAGAAAGCGATAGCGAAATGATGGAAGAAGCCATTGCGATTTACACCGTTGCTGGTGGCAATGCCGCAATGCTCGAAGCTGTCAGCAAAAAAGTCGTTCGTGATGGCAAGGTTACTATCATCCGCAAACGCCCGCGCCCGCGTCGCATGACGTCCTTACAAAAGCAGGCGCTGAAAAAAGCTCGCCTTAAGGCGCATACGTCGATAGCTAACACTCGCCGCCGCAAGTCTATCCGCATTCGCAAAAAACGCGGTCTGTAATGATGTAAGCCACCTGTAATGGTGGCCTGTTTGGGAGAAATAGCAGTGATTTGCGGCGCTAACGTTGCGGACGGAATCAGTCCGCTAATGAAAGCATACATCATATCAAGCGAGGATATGGTCATCGGATATATCGGCGAAGGTTCCTCTGCCGAATTAACGTCTCTGTGGCAGTCGCCATTTGAAGATAAAGCGATGGGCAGCATGTTAGGCGCTATTAGCGAGGCGGCATCATCTCTTGCAGGCATCGTGCAGACATCATCAGGGTACACGAGTAAAAGCCGGTTCAACTCCACCCTCGTGTGGGAAGGGCAACAACCGCCGGAATTTACCCTTGTACTGGATTTTTTAGCGATGTCCAACGCCAAAACGGAAGTGAATGACGCCATCACGACGTTGCTGAAAATGGCATCGCCAGAACTAAACGACATTACGCCTTTTGGTCGAGTCCCGGAGGCCGTAACGATAAATATCGGCAGGAACGTGATGTTAACGAACGTTGTGATCAAAAGCGTCAGCTATCAGCTTGACGCCCCGCGCACATCGGAAGGCTATTTCACCCACAACACGGTCACTCTGCAATGCAGTGGTAACACATCTATTAACCGCAGCAATATCTCATCTGTTTTTGTTTAGGAGTAATTATGGCCGGTTTTTCAAACACAAAAGCCGATCTCGCCTTCCTGAAAGCCAGATTCAACAAGAACCTGGCAGCAGGCGAAAAATTAATTGGCACTGAATATTGGATGACCATTAAGGGATACGAAAATCTGTCAGTGCTGATCCGCACCGCGCAGTTACCGGAAATGACGCGTGAAGACGTAGAAGATTACGCTCCAGGCGGTATGAAGTTCAACCAACACGGCCCGCTGCGTAACTCAGGTGAATTTCAGGTTACCTGTGCGGAGACGATTGAAGGTGTTGTACTCGCTGCCGTCAAAGAGATGGTTTATCAGAAGAAATATCTGGATATCTCTTTCCAGGCTGCCGCTGAATCTAACAGCGGTGACAGCAAAGGTCTGTCACGTACTTACTCACACTGCAAAGTGTATTCCGATGCCGTTGATTTCTCATCAGAAGATGTAACGGCGGTTGTCAGACCGACCCTGCGTATTGTGTACAACTGGGTTGAGTAATACCGATCCCGCTCAAAAGAGCGGGATTATCCCCCTCCGTCCGGAGTATTTATGACACCTTCTGAACTATTAGAAAGCGTTAAAGCGCGATTCAATCCTCTTCTTGTACGGGAAGAGGAAACACTGAAAGCATTCCTGCTCAAAGCGTTGACTACTTACCAGGACAGGGCAGGCGTAGTTAAGGCGTTAAAGCTGGAGAAATCAGACGGCACGGCGATCCCTGTTCCGGATGATTATCTGTCTCTGGTCCACGTCACTGACCACAACGGGCTTCTGGTTTACGCCGACGAGATTGCCGGTTTTGTCGAACTTGAGCTTACCGGTTCTGAACGCTGGCCTTTCAAGATGCAATACCTTGTAAATCTCCGCGATCGCAACCTGGATGAGTGGCAAGTGCCACCTGCGATTATCGGAATGCTTGAGGAATATCTTGAAGCACTTATCAATGTCCGCAACGTTGCCCGCCAGCGAAGGGCGTCAATTGATGGCAAGTTTGATTACTCCGATCTTCCTGATGAGGCGACGCTCTACGCGCGTGTTCAGGAGATAGAAGAAAAAATGGCAGCCAACCGGGCCATTATCCCTGGTGCTACCATTTTTTAACACGGAGGGCTACGTGAGTATTTTTAGTGCTACAACGCAAACGCTAGCCAGTGCGGTATCGTTTAGCGCGAAATCGTTCACCAGCAACCTTATCAGCGACATTCTGGATAGAGCGGTGTCTGGCAGTGGCGTTAGTGGGAGCTACGGCAATGACATCGCTTACGGAAAGAACGTAGTTGCTACGGCTATGCGTATCCGCTATGCCCAGGGCTGGCAGTGGACGGTAGACGTAGACGGATTAAGCGGCTTTGATATGTTCGTTAAGGACATCACTTACAGTAGCGGGAATATTGAAACAGAAAGCAAAATCATTGGTAGCGTCGAGTTCAATAAGCCAACGCACGTAACCGCCGGGCCGGTAACAATGACGGTCAGAGACACAGAAGACGGCAAAATAATGAATTGGTTCAAAGAGCGCCGCGCTCGTGTAACCAATAGCGATGGTACGCTAAACCTGCCGCCAGATTATCTCATGAATATCAGGCTATACCGCGTTACACAGGAAGGCGGGAAAGAGCTGGAAGAGGAAATGCGTGTATTTCCGACTCAGATAGGAGAGATCAGCCGCTCACGTGATCAGGTGTCCGAATTCTTGTCCTATCCGATCACGTTCCAGCGATACACATCTGCCGGTTCCGGCCTGTCCGCATTAGTCAATGGAGCTGCTGGTTTAGCAACAAGCGCACTTAAAAGCGCCGCCAGCAACGTGATCAAGTTTTGAAATGCAATATTAAAGTGCGAGAAGGTGGGGAAGGGGCAAACTTGAGGGCAATATCTACACCTGCTGTTTACGTCAATGATGGCATTTTTTACACATCACAACAAAATCAACGCGTTACAACCATAAAACATTCAACAGTAGTGCGATAAAAATAGCTATAGCATACGATGCCATCTGAGGGTGATTTTTACACATTCCTTATTAATCAATAAATTACAAATAATGTTAGCCGTTAAAGATCCAACCAACTAACTAATGATGTAAGAATTGCCCTCAATCTCCCATCTTTAAGGGCAAATCCTACACCTACAGAGAGGTGTAGAAATTGCCCTTAAGACTGCTGATAGGTGAATTTTATTTTTGTAACTCTGCCACCTTCTGTAACCTCTGAGAAAACTATTTTCATTTTTGTGTTTTTTTCGATTTCAGCTACAGCTTTTGCCAGAAAGCTTCTCTTAAATTCGGCGTACCGTTGATAGCTTTTGGGAAGACCATAACGCTCCCGCATCCATTCAACGCCAAGTATAGCGAAGCCGCTCCCATCATCCTTTCTATACTGGCATAAGGACTCATAAAGCCGCATAGAATAAGGGTTTGTCAGGCGAGACACTTCAGTAAAATTCAGCCTCGTGAACCTCTTATCAAGCAGAGTAAAAAACGGCATGAGATATGGATTCAGATGAATAATGTAAGTCCCCCGGCGTGGTGAGTAAGCCTCCTTAATCATCCAGGGATAAGACTCATAACTGTCTTCTGATTCGGTTGATTCATCAGGGTTATATATCGTGACTTTCTTCTCACTAAGTCCGGAGATAGCTTTACGAATATCCTTGCTGGCTTCAGCAGAGGGCAAATTATACATCTCTGCATATTCGTTGACCGTCAACTCACAGGCACCTGAACCAAGAACGCCATCCTTAGAAGCATAGCGAAGTCTTCCCACCACAATAAACAACAGTCGCTTTTGGTCGCGTGTCAGGTGATAAGCCGCCTCTGTGATCTCATTGGCCTGCGCCAAGCTACGGCTAATTGGTGTCGCTGATTCAATCAGACTGACGGCTTTTGCCGTTAATTCCGCTCTGTTCATAACCCTGTGTGATCCTTCAAATGGTGAGGGCAATTTTTACATCACTTTGAGGGCAATTACTACACCTTTTGAGGGCAAATCTTACACCTGCTGAGGGCAAATCTTACACCTCAATAGCTTAATTGAGGGCAAATCTTACACCTTGGTCCTCTACAAGCCCCGCCACCCCTGGCCTCCGCGATGCCTAAAAAGGATCTAAAAAGGATTAAAAAGAGAAAAAGGTTTATAAAAATACTCTGTGGATATGTGAATTGCGTCACTTAAGGTGTAAAAATCACCCTCAATAGTTGCTGTTCGATCGACAAAGATCCTTATTCAATACTCCCACAAATCACACACTCCCTATCCTCTGAAAAACTAACTGAACCTAGCTTTCGGAGGAATCCTTGAACATTCCCAAATTCCCATTGCCTTCACAGCCTGAAATAGAAATTCAGTTTCATGCACCTACTGTGAAAGATGCCCTGAAATATTCAGACATCAATCCGGCAGAAGACGAGGCAACCACAACAGAATACCTCAATGCTATGCAAGACGGCGAAATTAACGACAGCTCAAACTGGACAGTTCAGGATCGCAGAACCGCGCTTTGGTGGATCTTTGTTAATTCCAGGCCTGATGCCGTCATGACTTACTCATACGAGTGTGGTCACTGTGGAAACGTTCATCACGCAGATATTAACCTTTCAGACCTTGCCGAAACGGTAGAAATCCTGACTGTCCCGCCGTTTATTAAAACTATGGTCCCTATAAACGGAGTACCAACCGAGTGGACGCTTAAACCACTAACAGGGAAAGGAGCTGAATTGCTTGAGCGTATGCGCGCCACTTTGCCTGATATGAAAACTCCAGAGTACAGTGCTGAGGTTGCTCGTCTCCGCATAGCTGAGTTGGCCTTGTGTACATCTCTGAACGACGATCCAGAAGACTTCACACAAGCTGCAAACAGACGATTCGATATCATTGAAAACATGGCTCTGGAAACCGAGTTTACCCCTCTGGTAGCTCGCATTCAGCTCATGCAGAAAGACCTTCGCCACGGCTTAAAAATGGCTATTGAACGAGGCACAAGCCGCCTGATCCTACCGCCACAACGCTGCAAAAACGCTAAGGAGGGTGCAGACGTGACTACCACGCTGTACGCCCCATTTCTCAATAGAGAGTTTATCCCATCAATTAGATCTGAATGGATGGCTAACCATTATCAATAACCTGACGTTATACGGCTACCAGCCAGTTAGTGACGTTGAACAATTACCGCAGTGGCGGGCACTCCATATGGAAAAAGCACTGGAAGAGAAATACAAAGCCCACGCCAAAAAAACAGGGTGATCACCGCCGATGTAAGTGAGGTTATTTTGAACGATAAAAAAGACCGAATAGCGATAATCGACGCAATACAAACGGCAAACGCGAAAGAGCTAGCTGCGCTTTCAGAAATAAAAAAAGCACTTGAGTCTTACGGACGCAATCCTGATACCAGCGACGCACCACAAGGACGCGTAAGTCGTCGCCTGGCCCGAACAGGGAAAGCAGGGGCGCAACGCAACAGTTTCACACAGGGGCCGTATAAAGACCGGCTCCCTACCAGGAAACAGAGATTACGTATAAACAACACTAGCGAGATAGATAATCCGCAAAAAGCAGCAGCAGATCACCGCACCGCTCATTCGGAATCAAAAACAGCACCGCTGGCTGAAGGCAAAGCCACGAAGTCATCGCCTGAGCGCATTCAGTTGCTCACTCCTGACATTCAGCCTGCAAGGCAAGAACAACCAGTTAGAGAAAGCCAGAGCACCTCTGGTGCACCGTTACGGGATAGCAACGGACGATTTGCCTCTCAGAAAAAAAACGAGGATCTCGCACGCCAGAATGAGCTACGCGCACAGGCAAAACTACAGGTTGGGTTCCTGCGAAAACTCGGTTCCATTATGGGGGTTGATGGTTCAGGGAAAGCCGACGATGGAGCTGTAACCGATGCTGCCGGGGTAGGGGCTGGTGGTCCACTATGGATGGCAGCACGGGGCGTATTTGATATCAGCCGCGAGATTACTGGTAAGGCTAAATCATTGAAAGAATGGATAGATAATGGCAACGACAAGGCGGCTGGCGCACCGGTGGTCGCAAAAGCCCCCGCCATTACTTACCCGGCACCTGACAATGAAAGGAAGACTCCAGATAACGCGCCCGGTTCAGCAAAGGCATTTACTGAAGCCGTTAAAGAAAAATCTGTGCGTGCGATCGAAGAACAAACGAAAGTTCTTCAACGCAACGACAGCCAGATAATTGATGAGCTGGAAACTGTATCCGAAGAGATCCGGAAGCTACGAAAGTCCCAGGAGAGTGGGCTAAAACTGAGCGACCTCCTCGGCGGTGGCAGATTACGTACCAAAATATCCCCTACACGCGGTCGTAGCAGTGCACGTGGTGGCAACACGGGCCGCACTGGAGACAGTAAAGAAAACAAGGGCAAGAAGGGAAAAAACACCAGCAAACCTACTGAGACGGGCAGGAGTCAGGAAGGCAAAGAGGGGAAAAAAAATCAGCCAGGCAAAAACAACAGTGCGGGCGAGGAAAAAAATCGGACAAAAAATGCTGGTGGGAACGAGGGTAGTACCTCACCAAAATCATCGGGTGATAAATCTTCAGTTAAAACCAGAGCAGGTAAGGTCACTGAAGAAAGCGTAGCCAAAACGGCGGCTGGTGGAGCGGCAGGGAAAGACGCTGGTAAAGCGGCAACTTCCGCTGGGGAAAGCCTTACCAGGAAAGAGGCGGGTAAGGTTGCCGTTGCCACTGGTGAAAACATCGCGAAAAAAGAAGCTGGAAAAGTGGCTCTCAAAGCTGCCGGAGGTGTTGCCGCAAGGGCCGGATTCAGGGCGATTCCAGTCATCGGCCAGGTGGCTATGGTTGGTTATGATGCCGTAGACGGCTACAGCGACACAGAAGCGCAGAGGGCGACTTATAACCTGAAGGAAGGGCAGGACGTTACAACACAGCAAAAGAGCGCCTACGCCGCTGCTAACGTCCTGGATATGGGCGGTCTGGTGACGGGAGCGGCTAACCTCATTGGCGAGGGGATGTCCGCGCTAGGCTTTGAAGGTGTCGGACAAAAACTTCAGAGTCTTGATACCAGCAATATTGCTCGCGGCATAAATAGTTCTATCGACGCGTCGAAGAACGCATTCAGCAGCCTAAAAGAATCGTTCTCATCAAGCAGCGAAGGCACTGCGCAGGTTAAGAAAGCCGTTGAAGATGGCACCAAGCAAACGGTAGCCGCAATTAATGATCTGGCCCGACAGCTACAGGGCGGGCGCAGAGGTGAGGATGGCGTGGGTGAACACGGCTACAAATCGCCAGACGAATTTAAAGCGCCTGAAAAAAATACAATAACGACTGATCTGAATATAGGCGGAAGCAACGCCAAGAACAGGAATTACCGGAATAACAACCTGGGGAACCTGGTTTTTGCAAATCAGGAGGGGGCGGTACTGGAAGCGCCGAACGCGAAAGGCGAACAGCGTTTTGCGCGGTTTAATACGCCCGAAGAAGGGATTCGGGCATTGGCAAACCAGGTATCGAGTTATTACAACGGTACAAGTGCTGCCGCTGGGTATCAGAAGCTGCAAACAGTATCCAGCATCATTTCAAAATGGGCACCACCAACAGAGAACAACACCAATCAGTACATTGAAAACGTCAGCAAATATCTAGGGGTATCCCCCAACGATAAAATAGACGTTAGCAACCCTGAAGTTATGACGCACCTTGTTCGCGCTATTGCGACGAAGGAGGGGGGTAACCCGGCGGTTAACAACAATTTCATCAAAACAGCTCTTGGTTCATTCAACGCTAAAACTGGGCGTTGGGAAGGGCAATTCAATGATGAAACGCTGGAACACATTAATAAAATCCAGAAGGAAAAGGGCGGTCCTCTAATCGCTCGCAACTCCCAATATAGTGTCGGTAGCAAAGTCAAATACGCCAACGGCTCATCTTCTGCTATTCCTGCGTCAAGCGTAGCCCAGGCTGTAATGCCTAGCCCTACTGACGTGGTTCAACACGCACAGGCAGCTAAAAAACCGAAGGCAGCTCAACAGGAAAATGCCCAAGCGATCAGCCACGCGAAAGCTAGTGGCAATTCTTCCGCCGCAGCCGGATTGACGGAGCGGTTAATGAGTGCAGACGGTGTTGGGGGCGTCATCGCCGGGATAGTTGGGGGAGATCCCAATATGGGGCTAAATCTCGGCCCTGCCAGTTCTCCGGAAGAGATGTCCTCGTTAGCAGCAAAAGCCAAGCAATTGGATAAGTTTCTTGTTGAAAAAATATCCAGAGCAACGGGCAAAAACTTTAGTTTCCAGAAGGCGGAACCGATCGCCGATATCACTACGGCTATACAGCAAAAGCGCAACGTTAACCGCGATACAGAAACCATTGACCTGCTTCCGGAGAGTCCGGCAACCATCAGCGAGAAGCGTGCCACATCGACACCGGCGGGTGTGCAGATTTACGACAACGGCTACAAGGTGGTTGAAGGTGAGGACAGGGGCTTCTTTGGCTCGCTATTTGATTCAACTGTGTCAGGGCTTAACCAGGTAGGCTCCGCCGTCCTCCCCGCCGTTGGAGATAACCTCTCGCGACTTGTGGGCGGTATTGATAGCACCGGAATGTTAAATGACTTTGTATTGCAGTCCTCTGGACAGAATACCGATGTTGCTCGCGCTATTAGTCCGTTAACAAGGAGTGTTGGCGGTTGGCTGAATGGTGGCATACAGAAAACGGCGGATACGATCAGGGACACGACTGGCGCAATCAATCAAAGCCTGTTTGCTTCGGGCGTGGCTGCTAAAGAACCGTTCCTTGCAATGCCTCCTCAGCTACCAACCGTCACGGACCTCGCACGAAGCGGAATAAGGCAGATGCTAACAACAGATACCGCAAATAACGATCCGGCTATGTTGAAAGCACTGGAGAACGTTTATTCCGTTCTCAAAGAGATTCTTGGCGTAAGCAAAGACAACCGCAAAGGCGATCAGGACAAAGTTGTGAACACATCACAACCACAACCTCGTCAGCGTGCCAGCACGACTATCAATGACCCATCTCTTGACAAATTACTGGAGGATTAAGACTGATGCTTTATGAGATTGATGCCCGCCTTCAGACAAACGAGAGCGGGGTGGTGATCGCTGAAGGCGACACAAACGCCTGGATAGCCCGACTCGATGAATGGCTACGGACACCAAATGGCAGCGTTTACGGATTGCCGTCATGGGGGAATCCGATGGAGGAGTTCAAACACGAACCCTTCGGTTCTGATACGTCACACATTGTTGAAGTGGCGATTGAAGCGCGAATGATGACGAAGCTACAGCAGGACTTACCAGGGCTTGGACTCCAGGCGATCCGCTGCGCGACTGTCTCTGAAGACCAGTTACTAATTAGCTTCCAGGCAAAAGGAGGCACCGTGAATGTTGTTATGCAGAAAGATAGCGGAGATACAGCGTGAGTATTACCGAATTACTGGACAAGTTTAATGCCAAGCTGAACGAAAACCCCTGGTGGGCGCGATTTGTAAACAGCCAGTTTATTCAAATGCAGTCCGTTTTGGGCGCGCAGATTGTTTATATTGCGCGTACATTTGCAAGCCGTGCACTTACAGAAGGATTCATTTCCACCGCGACGCGTAGAGCAAGTATTCTCGCGGCAGCGGAAGACCGTGGCTATGTCGGTCGTTTGGTCGATGCGTCATACGGCACTGTTTCCATCACCAACAAAACCGACAGGGATATTACGCTACCCGGAGGGGCTGAATTACTGACAAGTGACCAGACACCAATTGCAACCAGCAGTAGTGTTGTTATCCCTGCTGGTGAAACAGTACCCGGCATAGAAGTAAAACAGCATGAAGCAGTCAGCGTAACGTTCGACGTGGTGCAAGAAACACCATTCTTGACGCTGTTACTTTCCCGTGAGTTAACAGCAGAAGTCGCCAGCCTGGAAGTTGTCGTGATAACTAATGGTGTCGAGGAAAAATGGACACATAACCCCCTGTTCCGCATGTCCAGGGATAACAGTAAACATTATGTGTTGGTTTATAAGCCGACAGAACAGATCGGCGTGCGCTTCGGTGATGGATCAATGGGGATGATGCCAGCGGCAGGGAGTCAGGTACGCATTGATATTATGGCAAGCCTCGGTGATTACACGCTGGCTGAAGGCCAGAAACTTGAACCAGCAGGGAACATCTCCGGGTATGTCGAATCACTGGAAGTAAAAACCGATTCGATCATTTCTGGCGGTGGTGGCATGGAAACTACCGAGGAAACCCGAAACAGGGCGCAGTATTATGTGGCCTACGATGAGCAGGTTGTTTGGGGCGGTGATTACCGACAGTTCATTCAGAACGTGGTCAGTGGCACGTCATGGCTTAACGTGTGGGGGGAGGCGCTACAGGAGAAAATCACGGGCTTTGATGTGCGTAATATCAACAAAATTTTCTTTTGTGGGCACAAGCCCGGCGTAACACAGGAAGCTCTGAAAACAGAGATATTATCAGCCCTTGAGAGTATCCCTAATGAGCTGAATAAGAAGTTCGAATACGTCGCCACCAATGAACAGCCGTTCAACATCAAATTTACCGGTATCGTAAAAAAGAGTGTGCTGGTGGATGACGCGCTAACTGCAATTAAAGCGGCACTGGAGGAGAACTTCGGTAAAGACTCCATGTCATTTAGCCAGCTATTGCAGAGTGATGACGATTCACAGCAATGTTATGCACAGGTCAAAGTAAAAGATATCTGGCGAGTAATCGAATCGCTGGATATGTTCCTGTCTTATGACGTGGCTACGCAGAACATGAAAGAAGCTGTGTACTTTAATGATTTTGTTTATCTGGACGTGGAATCATCAACGTTCAGCATAACCTATCCGTAAGAGGTCACAATGCAGAATAACTGGCTAAAAGAGCGTCTGACGCAATTTAAACAGGATTCTAAATTGTGGGCCGCCTTTGTTGATACGATTCAGGACGTGTGGAATGAATCGGTTGAACCTATTCTCACGCGAATAAGCAACCGTAAATCGTTTTTCACAATGGCAAGGGAGGATATGGACACTCGCATTGCTGAATATGGTCGTTTCTTTGTTATCACAGAAACGGACAAAACACGCAGGCCAATGCTATTAGCTCAACGACTGGATGAGGTGCACTTCAAAGGAACAGTAAGGCCGATAGAGCAAACGTTCTGGCGTGAATTTGGCACAATCCCCGTCTCATGGGAACCTTTGTATGCGCCTGTCGATACAGAAAAACATCCCTATGGTTCATTCTTCGCGACCGCAAATGAAATACCGACCGCTCAGGCACAATATGGTGAGTTTTTCCTGACATCCAGAGGGCTGGTTGTCGTCAACCAAAATAAGCTGTATCGAGCTTATGATAGCGATGACCGAGACGTTGCTGTACAGAAGCTACTTGCTGATTTTGATACGGTTATAGCGCCGCTATTGCCATTGCATATCGTGTTTGATGGTGTTTCTTTCCAGTTAAGCGCAACATTGCCGGAAATGGCGGAGATCCTGAATTGCTTATCTGCGGAAGTGTCCTTTATTGAGGGGGTGTACACGACGCAAGAGATGGTCGATGAGCTATCTATTAGCGATACGATCATTCAAATAGGCGGCATCCAGTTCGCAGGAAGGCCAGACCGGACGACGGAAAGAGTGCTTCATCTCGATGAACTCCCGCTCGACGCCTGGGCGCTGGATTATAATTTTGCACCTTAGCAAACCAGGCCCCGCCAACCTGGGTGGGGCCATTTCTCAAAACAAAAGACCACTGGAAATCACAAACTGAACATACTGCCCTTCGATTTATTGCTTGTTAAAGGGGCTATGTTCGTATGGCTGAAACTTTAAAATCCCAAAGCGATTCCAGTATTTACAAGGCGCAACTCCTTTCTTACTACTACTCTCGCCGTGCAGAGTCTGCAATCGGCAGAGGTGAGCGTTTTGTTATGACAAAGGCTTATTGGTGCAAGTCCGATCTTGTGACGGTAAATAGTGCTGGTGGCTGGACTATTTCTGATATTCCGCTCGACTTCAAGTTAAGTGATGCACAGCATTTTGCTGAATCCAATCTCATTCTTTCCAGCCTCGATGGTGTCATTACGATTAATGCCGCTTTTCCACAAGAAACGATGCCGGACGATACACCTTACGATTTCAATACGCTGGTTCTCGTAGATGCAGAGGATCAGGCTTTTGGGGTTGTTTGTACTCAACAGGACACCTTATTCAAAGGTAAGCGATACAGCTTGCTCATGACCATTGAACAGGTCGAGGGATAATTATGTGCGCAGATAAAGTAAAGAACATTGTCACCTTATCTTCGGACATTTCCGCTCCACTAATTGCAGACATGCAATACTTTGAGCTGTATAGCACCGAAGCTCTAAACAGGAAGATGAAAAATATCGTTCTGCCCGGTGTGTACTGTGGGTTTGAACCGGTGCCAGGGGATGGCCTGTTTGTGCGGATTACATCCGAGAAAACAGAGGGAAGAGGGGCGGCTTCAGTTGACGTGGGTAAATGTCAGATATCCGTGCAGCAAGTCAGTGATGTTGTTGTTCCTGTAGAAGCAGGTGTAACGACAATCATCGTTCTTGAAGCTAATTACGAACATGGAGTGAAAACCAGCCAGGTAGATAGTTCATCGGATATTAGTGCTGCGAGAATTATAGCTCTCGTTGATGAGGGCATAGCATCTAACCAGATTGAGCTATGCCGAGTGATCGTGCCTGACAATGCTCAAGCCGTTACCGCAGATATGATTAGCACTAAATATCGCGCTAATCGTGCTGTAGGTGTTGAGTTCTCCAGTGCTTTGGATAGTGACGAAGAATATAAAGCTGCAACCCCCCTTGCTATCAGCACGTTAAATAAACTTAAAGCTCCGGTTGATAGCCCGGAATTTATAGGTATCCCTACATCTCCAACTCCGGAACAAGGTACAAACAGTACACAAATCGCAAACGCTGCCTTTGTTCAGGCCGCTATAACCGCCCTTATTGATGGTTCTCCTTCAGCGTTGGATACGCTGAAAAAAATTGCAGATGCAATAAACAATGATCCCCAGTTTAGCCAGACGATTAATGATGCTTTAGCTCTTAAAGCGCCGTTATTAAGCCCGGCATTTACGGGGGTTCCAACAGCTCCTACGGCGTCACAAGGTACGAACAACACTCAGATTGCAACAACCGCTTATGTTCGTGCCGCTATTTCTGCATTGGTCGGCTCATCACCAGAAGCTCTTGATACTCTTAATGAGCTTGCTGCGGCGCTGGGCAATGACCCGAACTTTGCGACTACAATGACAAATGCCCTGGCAGGTAAGCAGCCTCTCGACGCAACCTTAACCGCGCTCGCTGGCCTGGCGACGGGGGCAAATAAATTACCGTACTTTACCGGAACAGACACTGTAGCCCAGACTGATTTAACGTCAGTCGGTCGCGATATTCTTGCTAAAACAAGCACACTGGCTGTTATCCAATACCTTGGTTTAAGAGAACTCGGAACCAGCGGAGAAAAGCTCCCCCTGTTGAGCACAGCTAATACCTGGAGTGCACGCCAGACTTTCAGCGCGGGGATCACTGGTACGCTGACCGGGAACGCCGATACTGCGACGAAATTAAAAACAGCCAGAAAGATTAACGGTGTGGCATTTGATGGGTCGGCAGATATTACTCTGACCCCTGAAGATCTTGGCTTAACGGATATTGCTTCTCAAGCTGGTAACGCAGTTCAGCGTTCTGGCGACACAATGGGGGGGCAGCTAAAAATTGGCACAATAAATGCCCTTCGAATATTTAACCAGGACTTTGGCCTTATCTTCAGGAGATCCGAGGAATCTCTGCATCTTATCCCGACAAATGAAGGTGAGGGAGAAAATGGTGACATCGGCCCATTAAGACCTTTTGCTATAAATTTAAGAACTGGGTTGGTGTCGATCGGTAATGGGGTAACAGTTAGTGGTGGCATTACAGGTAATTTGACGGGAAACGCAGATACTGCGACAAAGCTCAAGACGGCACGCACAATCGGCGGGGTGTCATTTGATGGCAGCGCCAATATCGACCTGCCAGGCGTGAATAAAACAGGTAATCAGAGCACTACCGGCAATGCTGCAACCGCAACGAAACTTCAGACGGCACGCACAATCGGCGGAGTGTCATTTGATGGCAGCGCCAATATCAACCTGCCGGGTGTGAACATTGCCGGTAACCAGAAC
>NZ_JBJQJO010000021.1:0-94663 GCF_046487395.1 Escherichia sp. WS1450 | reverse complement strand
GTCATAAAACCGGTGGTTGTAAAAGAATTCGGTGGAGCGGTAGTTCAGTCGGTTAGAATACCTGCCTGTCACGCAGGGGGTCGCGGGTTCGAGTCCCGTCCGTTCCGCCACCCTAATTAGGGGCGTAGTTCAATTGGTAGAGCACCGGTCTCCAAAACCGGGTGTTGGGAGTTCGAGTCTCTCCGCCCCTGCCAGAAATCATCCTTAGCGAAAGCTAAGGATTTTTTTTATCTGAAATAACCTCTCCGAAGTAAATCCTTCTACCGGCATCCTTGCCAGCCATTCAGATTAATACACTTCATCCAGCACGTTAATTTTCAATAGATCGCGAATCAACGCATTTTTATCGCTATTTTGCAGCCATATGGCATAAAGCGGCCGTGAAAGTGTTGTGCTATCGACAACGGTATGCAGGCCGCCCTTTTTACGCGCCCAACTGACGGGTAGCCAGGTGCAACCATTAAGCGTCGCAATCTGTTGCTGTGCCAGTTCAGCAGAACTGGTTGTCAGAATGGGAACTTCGTCAGCACCGATCAAACCTGCCTCATGCTGTTGAAAATCTGGCCCCCATTCCAGTCGCAGATAGTTAAGATCTCCCTTTAGTTTGGAAGGGGCACTGGTATAAAGCGCTAAAGTGAAATACCCGAGCAACTGACTGCTAAATTCGTCCATTTTGGGCGCTTCAGTAGTAATAAGAAGATCAAGCTGGCGTTCATGCAGCTGTTTTACCAGAGACTGCCGTTGGGCAATTCGCGCTTCGAACTGTAAGCCTGTATGGGCATCCTGATTTTTATACAAGCGTCCCAGCCACTGATTAAGCATACATTCCCACAACGAGGCGCTGGCACCGATAGAAAACTCGTTATGTCGTGAGGTATGCGCCACCTCCTTACGGGCGGCCTGCCAGGTGCTCATGAGCGTTTCTGCATAAGGCAGTAGTTTTTCACCAGCAGCGGTTAAACGGATATTGTTTCTGTGGCGGGTGAAAAGATTCACACCCAGTTGATTTTCCAGTTGTCTGATTCGAAAGCTCACTGCTGACTGGGTCAGATAGAGCGATTCAGCCGCTCGACCAAAGTGACGCGTTCGGCTAACTTCCAGGAAAGTTTTTAACAATTCCGTATCCACAGTGCTCTCCGCAAAATTATTTGTCGTTATGATTTAAATGTTTTGTTTTACACTCTGTCAAGCGTAACTAATACTCCGCGCCATAACTAGCTCGGTCAAAGAATTAGGAGCGTGCAGGATGGCGGAAAGCTTTACGACGACTAATCGATATTTCGACAATAAACATTATCCACGTGGATTCTCTCGTCATGGTGACTTCACCATCAAAGAGGCACAACTGCTTGAGCGTCATGGTTATGCCTTCAATGAGTTGGATCTTGGCAAACGCGAGCCGGTTACCGAGGAAGAGAAACTCTTCGTAGCAGTATGCCGTGGCGAACGTGAGCCAGTGACAGAAGCAGAACGCGTGTGGTCCAAGTATATGACGCGTATCAAGCGTCCAAAACGTTTTCACACCCTTTCCGGCGGCAAACCGCAGGTTGAAGGTGCTGAAGACTACACCGATTCTGACGATTAATAAAAAGGGCGAAATGCCCTTTTTTTTATGTCAGTAGTTTTTGCAGATGGATGAGCAAACGGTCAATCGCACGATAGCTAACTGCCTCCTGCAAATGCTGACGTGTGATAATGTCAGACTGATCAATATCAGCAATTGTTCGTGCAACTTTCAATAACCGCTGCCAGGCACGAATCGATAACCCCAGATGGATCAGCGTTTCTTCCAGCCACTGCGCATCTTCGCTCTCAAGCTTGCAGAATTGGCGTATTTCCGGACTATCCAGCCAGGCGTTCAACTTATTCTGCCGCTTAAATTGGCGCTCTCTGGCGGCCATTACACGTTGTTTAACGGTGGTGCTGCTTTCTCCCGGCACTACCGTTTTACTCAAAATGCCGGGGGGCGGTAATGGGATCTCCAGTGAGAGATCGAAGCGGTCGAGAAAGGGCCCCGAGAGCCGGTTGAGATAACGTAATGTCTGTTCTGGTGTGCAGCGGTTATGGTTTCCCTGATAATGTCCGGTAGGGCTGGGATTCATCGCCGCGACAAGCTGGAAACGGGCTGGATAGGTTATTTTTGCTCGTGTGCGTGAAAGATGGATCTGCCCGGATTCAATCGGCTCTCGCAAGGCATCCAGTGTACGCCGTTCAAATTCAGGTAGCTCATCAAGAAAAAGCACGCCGTTATGCGCCAGCGAAATTTCACCTGGCCCTGGAATTGCACCACCGCCCACCATCGCAGTTAACGACGCACTGTGATGAGGTGAGCGGAACGGGCGCTGCCGCCATTGTTTTTGTACTGATTCAGCATTTACCAGACTTAATATCGCAGCGCTCTCCAGTGCCTCTTCATTGCTTAAATCTGGCAACAGGCCATTAATACGGCTGGCGAGCATTGTTTTACCTGTTCCCGGCGGCCCAATCAGTAAAAGGTTGTGCCCGCCAGCGGCGGTAATTTCCAGCCCTCGCTTTCCTTGCTCCTGACCGACAACATCACTGAGATCATGTTGTAGCGCCCGGGATACTGCATCAGTTGGTTTCGGGCGTTCGAGAGCGTGCTTACCCTCCAGAAACGCACAGACAGCCTGCAGATGATCGGCTATCAGGCATCCTTCACCGTTAATTAGCCCCACTTCATCCTCGTTATCTTTCGCGACGATAATTTTTCTGCCCGACTTAATGGCTTCAGTTGCACTGGAGATTGCGCCGGGAACGCCACGCAGAGCGCCTGTAAGCGCCAGTTCTCCGACTAATTCATATTCATCTAACTTATTGGCTGTAAGCTGTTCTGAGGCCGCCAGCAACGCAATAGCGATAGGCAAATCATATCGTCCCCCTTCTTTTGGCAGATCGGCTGGAGCAAGGTTGATGGTGATTTTTTTCGCCGGATATTCATATCCGCTATTGATAATGGCGCTGCGCACGCGATCGCGAGCTTCTTTTACCGTTGTTTCTGGTAAGCCCACCATCGTTAAGCCGGGTAGACCTTTACTGATATGTACCTCAACAGTGATTGGGGGCGCATTTACTCCCAGGGCTGCGCGGGTATGAACAATTGACAGTGACATAAGCCCTCCTTGAGTCACCATTATGTACATAAGATATCGCTGCTGTAGCCCGCTAATTCGTGAATTTTAGTGGCTGATTCCGGTTTATTTGTGCAAGTGAAGTTGAGTTGTTCTGGCGGTGGAATGATGCTCGCAAAAATGCAGCGGGCAAAGGATGAACTACGAGGAAGGGAACAACATTCATACTGAAATTGAATTTTTTTCACTCACTATTTTCTTTTTAAAAAACAACAATTTCTCTTGAAATTATTAAAGACATCATAAAAATAGGCCAAAAAATATCTTGTGCTATTCGCAAAATCTATGGTAACTCTTTAGGCATTCCTTCGAACAAGATGCAAGAAAAGACAAAATGACAGCCCTTCTACGAGTGATTAGCCTGGTCGTGATTAGCGTGGTGGTGATTATTATCCCACCGTGCGGGGCTGCACTTGGACGAGGAAAGGCTTAGAGATCAAGCCTTAACGAACTAAGACCCCCGCACCGAAAGGTACGGGGGTTTTTTTTGACCTTAAAAACATAACCGAGGAGCAGACAATGAATAACAGCACAAAATTCTGTTTCTCAAGATTCAGGACGGGGAACTAACTATGAATGGCGCACAGTGGGTGGTACATGCGTTGCGGGCACAGGGTGTGAACACCGTTTTCGGTTATCCGGGTGGCGCAATTATGCCGGTTTACGATGCATTGTATGACGGTGGCGTGGAACACTTGCTGTGCCGACACGAGCAAGGTGCAGCAATGGCGGCTATCGGTTATGCCCGTGCTACCGGCAAAACTGGCGTATGTATCGCCACGTCTGGTCCAGGTGCAACCAACCTGATAACCGGGCTTGCGGACGCGCTGTTAGATTCCATCCCTGTTGTTGCCATCACCGGTCAGGTATCCGCACCGTTTATCGGCACTGACGCATTTCAGGAAGTGGATATTCTGGGGTTGTCGTTAGCCTGCACCAAGCACAGCTTTCTGGTGCAGTCGCTGGAAGAGTTGCCGCGCATCATGGCTGAAGCATTCGACGTTGCCAGCTCAGGTCGTCCTGGTCCGGTTCTGGTCGATATCCCAAAAGATATCCAGTTAGCCAGCGGCGATCTGGAACCATGGTTCACCACCGTTGAAAACGAAGTGAATTTCCCACATGCCGAAGTCGAGCAAGCGCGCCAGATGCTGGCAAAGGCGCAAAAACCGATGCTGTACGTTGGCGGTGGCGTGGGCATGGCGCAGGCAGTTCCCGCTCTGCGTGAATTTCTCGCTGCTACAAAAATGCCTGTCACCTGCACGCTGAAAGGGCTGGGCGCAGTTGAAGCAGATTATCCGTACTATCTGGGCATGCTGGGAATGCACGGCACCAAAGCGGCGAACTTCGCGGTTCAGGAGTGCGACTTGCTGATCGCCGTGGGTGCACGTTTTGATGACCGGGTGACCGGCAAACTGAACACCTTCGCACCACTCGCCAGTGTTATCCATATGGATATCGACCCGGCAGAAATGAACAAGCTGCGTCAGGCACATGTGGCATTACAGGGTGATTTAAATGCTCTGTTACCAGCATTACAGCAGCCGTTAAATATCAATGACTGGCAGCAATACTGCGCGCAGCTGCGTGATGAACATACCTGGCGTTACGACCATCCCGGTGACGCTATCTACGCGCCGTTGTTGTTAAAACAACTGTCGGATCGTAAACCTGCGGATTGCGTCGTGACCACAGATGTGGGGCAGCACCAGATGTGGGCTGCCCAGCACATCGTCCACACTCGCCCGGAAAACTTCATCACCTCCAGCGGATTAGGCACCATGGGTTTTGGTTTACCGGCGGCGGTTGGCGCACAAGTCGCGCGACCGAACGATACCGTCGTCTGTATCTCCGGTGACGGCTCTTTCATGATGAATGTGCAAGAGCTGGGCACCGTAAAACGCAAGCAGTTACCGTTGAAAATCGTCTTACTCGATAACCAACGGTTAGGGATGGTTCGACAATGGCAGCAACTGTTTTTCCAGGAACGATACAGCGAAACAACCCTTACTGATAACCCCGATTTCCTCATGTTAGCCAGCGCCTTCGGCATCCCTGGCCAACACATCACCCGTAAAGACCAGGTTGAAGCGGCACTCGACACCATGCTGAACAGTGATGGGCCATACCTGCTTCATGTCTCAATCGACGAACTTGAGAACGTCTGGCCGCTGGTGCCGCCAGGTGCCAGTAATTCAGAAATGTTGGAGAAATTATCATGATGCAACATCAGGTCAATGTATCGGCTCGCTTCAATCCGGAAACCTTAGAACGTGTTTTACGCGTGGTGCGTCATCGTGGTTTCCACGTCTGCTCAATGAATATGGCCGCCGCCAGCGATGCACAAAATATAAATATCGAATTGACCGTTGCCAGCCCACGGTCGGTCGACTTACTGTTTAGTCAGTTAAATAAACTGGTGGACGTCGCACACGTTGCCATCTGCCAGAGCACAACCACATCACAACAAATCCGCGCCTGAGCGCAAAAGGAATATAAAAATGACCACGAAGAAAGCTGATTACATTTGGTTCAATGGGGAGATGGTTCGTTGGGAAGACGCGAAGGTGCATGTGATGTCGCACGCGCTGCACTATGGCACCTCGGTTTTTGAAGGCATCCGTTGCTACGACTCGCACAAAGGACCGGTTGTATTCCGCCATCGTGAGCATATGCAGCGTCTGCATGACTCCGCCAAAATCTATCGCTTCCCGGTTTCGCAGAGCATTGATGAGCTGATGGAAGCTTGTCGTGACGTGATCCGCAAAAACAATCTCACCAGCGCCTATATCCGTCCGCTGATCTTCGTTGGTGATGTTGGCATGGGCGTAAACCCGCCAGCGGGATACTCAACCGACGTGATTATCGCCGCTTTCCCGTGGGGAGCGTATCTAGGCGCAGAAGCGCTGGAGCAGGGGATCGATGCGATGGTTTCTTCCTGGAACCGCGCAGCGCCAAACACCATCCCAACCGCGGCGAAAGCCGGTGGTAACTACCTCTCTTCCCTGCTGGTGGGTAGCGAAGCACGCCGCCACGGTTATCAGGAAGGTATCGCGTTGGATGTGAATGGTTATATCTCTGAAGGCGCAGGCGAAAACCTGTTTGAAGTGAAAGACGGTGTGCTGTTCACCCCACCGTTCACCTCCTCCGCGCTGCCGGGTATTACCCGTGATGCCATCATCAAACTGGCGAAAGAGCTGGGAATTGAAGTGCGTGAGCAGGTGCTGTCGCGCGAATCACTGTACCTGGCGGATGAAGTGTTTATGTCCGGTACTGCGGCAGAAATCACGCCAGTGCGAAGTGTAGACGGTATTCAGGTTGGTGAAGGCCGTTGTGGCCCGGTTACCAAACGCATTCAGCAAGCCTTCTTCGGCCTCTTCACTGGCGAAACCGAAGATAAATGGGGCTGGTTAGATCAAGTTAATCAATAAATACAAAAAATGGGACGGCACGCACCGTCCCATTTACGAGACAGACACTGGGAGTAAATAAAGTATGCCTAAGTACCGTTCCGCCACCACCACCCATGGTCGTAATATGGCGGGTGCTCGTGCGCTGTGGCGCGCCACCGGAATGACCGACGCCGATTTCGGTAAGCCGATTATCGCGGTTGTGAACTCGTTCACCCAATTTGTACCGGGTCACGTCCATCTGCGCGATCTCGGTAAACTGGTCGCCGAACAAATTGAAGCTGCTGGCGGCGTTGCCAAAGAGTTCAACACCATTGCGGTGGATGATGGGAT
This sequence comes from Escherichia sp. WS1450, assembly GCF_046487395.1. Lineage (NCBI taxonomy): Bacteria > Pseudomonadati > Pseudomonadota > Gammaproteobacteria > Enterobacterales > Enterobacteriaceae > Escherichia > Escherichia sp. WS1450. The sequence continues at coordinate 87,774 of NZ_JBJQJO010000021.1, read as the reverse complement.
CGCTATGGGCCACGGGGGCATGCTTTATTCACTGCCATCTCGCGAACTGATCGCTGATTCCGTTGAATATATGGTCAACGCCCACTGCGCCGACGCCATGGTCTGCATCTCTAACTGCGACAAAATCACCCCGGGGATGCTGATGGCTTCCCTGCGCCTGAATATTCCGGTGATCTTTGTTTCCGGCGGTCCGATGGAGGCCGGGAAAACCAAACTGTCCGATCAGATCATTAAGCTCGATCTGGTTGATGCGATGATCCAGGGCGCAGACCCGAAAGTTTCTGACTCCCAGAGCGATCAGGTTGAACGATCCGCCTGCCCAACCTGCGGTTCCTGCTCCGGGATGTTTACTGCTAACTCAATGAACTGCCTGACCGAAGCACTGGGCCTGTCGCAGCCGGGCAACGGCTCGTTGCTGGCAACCCACGCGGACCGTAAGCAGCTGTTCCTTAATGCTGGTAAGCGCATTGTTGAATTGACCAAACGTTACTACGAGCAAAACGACGAAAGTGCACTGCCGCGCAATATTGCTAGCAAAGCGGCGTTTGAAAATGCCATGACGCTGGATATCGCGATGGGCGGCTCTACCAACACCGTACTTCACCTGCTGGCGGCGGCGCAGGAAGCGGAAATCGACTTCACCATGAGTGATATTGATAAGCTCTCCCGCAAGGTTCCACAGCTGTGTAAAGTTGCGCCAAGCACCCAGAAATACCATATGGAAGATGTTCATCGTGCTGGTGGTGTTATCGGTATTCTCGGCGAGCTGGATCGTGCGGGATTACTGAACCGTGATGTGAAAAACGTACTTGGCCTGACGTTGCCGCAAACGCTGGAACAATACGACGTTATGCTGACCCAGGATGACGCGGTAAAAAATATGTTCCGCGCCGGCCCTGCGGGTATCCGTACCACACAGGCATTCTCGCAGGATTGCCGTTGGGATTCTCTCGATGACGATCGCGCAAATGGCTGCATCCGTTCGCTGGAACACGCCTATAGCAAAGACGGCGGCCTTGCGGTGCTGTACGGTAATTTCGCAGAAAACGGCTGCATCGTTAAAACCGCGGGCGTCGATGACAGCATCCTCAAATTCACCGGTCCGGCGAAAGTGTACGAAAGCCAGGACGACGCGGTAGAAGCGATTCTCGGCGGCAAAGTTGTCGCTGGCGATGTGGTAGTAATTCGCTATGAAGGCCCGAAAGGCGGTCCGGGGATGCAGGAAATGCTCTACCCAACCAGCTTCCTGAAATCAATGGGGCTCGGTAAAGCCTGCGCGCTGATCACCGACGGACGCTTCTCCGGCGGCACCTCTGGTCTTTCCATCGGCCACGTCTCGCCGGAAGCGGCAAGCGGCGGCAGCATTGGTCTGATTGAAGACGGCGACATGATTGCCATCGACATTCCGAACCGTGGCATTCAGTTACAGGTAAGCGATGCTGAACTGGCGGCGCGTCGTGAAGCGCAGGAAGCTCGTGGCGACAAAGCCTGGACGCCGAAAAACCGTGAACGCCAGGTTTCCTTTGCGCTGCGTGCCTACGCTAGCCTGGCAACCAGCGCCGACAAAGGTGCGGTGCGCGATAAATCGAAACTGGGGGGTTAATAATGGCTGACTCGCAACCCCTGTCCGGTACCCCGGAAGGTGCCGAATATTTAAGAGCGGTGCTGCGCGCGCCGGTCTACGAAGCGGCGCAGGTCACGCCGCTACAGAAAATGGAAAAACTGTCGTCGCGTCTTGATAACGTGATTCTGGTGAAGCGCGAAGATCGCCAGCCAGTGCACAGCTTTAAGCTGCGCGGCGCATACGCCATGATGGCGGGCCTGACGGAAGAACAAAAAGCGCACGGCGTGATCACCGCTTCTGCGGGTAACCACGCGCAGGGCGTCGCGTTTTCTTCCGCACGGTTAGGCGTGAAGGCGCTGATCGTCATGCCAACCGCCACCGCCGATATCAAAGTTGATGCGGTGCGCGGCTTTGGCGGCGAAGTGCTGCTTCACGGCGCAAATTTCGATGAAGCGAAAGCGAAAGCGATCGAACTGTCACAGCAGCAGGGTTTCACCTGGGTACCGCCGTTCGACCATCCGATGGTGATCGCCGGGCAAGGCACGCTGGCGCTGGAACTGCTCCAGCAGGACGCCCATCTCGACCGCGTATTTGTACCGGTCGGCGGCGGCGGTCTGGCGGCGGGCGTCGCGGTACTGATCAAACAACTGATGCCGCAAATCAAAGTGATCGCCGTGGAAGCGGAAGATTCCGCCTGCCTGAAAGCAGCGCTGGATGCGGGTCATCCCGTTGATCTGCCCCGCGTGGGGCTGTTTGCTGAAGGCGTCGCGGTAAAACGCATCGGCGATGAAACCTTCCGTTTGTGCCAGGAGTATCTTGACGACATCATCACCGTCGATAGCGATGCCATCTGTGCGGCGATGAAAGATCTGTTCGAAGATGTGCGCGCGGTGGCGGAACCTTCCGGCGCGCTGGCGCTGGCGGGGATGAAAAAATACATCGCCCAGCACAACATTCGCGGTGAACGGCTGGCGCATATTCTTTCCGGTGCTAACGTGAACTTTCACGGTCTGCGCTACGTCTCGGAACGCTGCGAACTGGGCGAACAGCGTGAAGCGTTACTGGCGGTGACCATTCCGGAAGAAAAGGGCAGCTTCCTCAAATTCTGCCAGTTACTTGGTGGGCGCTCGGTCACCGAGTTCAACTACCGCTTTGCTGATGCCAAAAACGCCTGCATCTTTGTCGGTGTGCGCCTGAGCCGCGGGCTTGAAGAGCGCAAAGAAATTTTGCAGATGCTCAACGACGGCGGCTACAGCGTGGTTGATCTCTCCGACGACGAAATGGCGAAGCTACATGTGCGCTATATGGTTGGCGGGCGTCCATCGCATCCGTTGCAGGAACGCCTCTACAGCTTCGAATTCCCGGAATCACCGGGCGCGCTGCTGCGCTTCCTCAACACGCTGGGTACGCACTGGAACATCTCGCTGTTCCATTATCGCAGCCACGGTACCGACTACGGGCGCGTACTGGCGGCGTTCGAGCTTGGCGATCATGAACCGGATTTTGAAACCCGGCTGAATGAACTGGGCTACGATTGCCACGACGAAACCAATAACCCGGCGTTCAGGTTCTTTTTGGCGGGTTAGTGGTTCGGCAAAATCTTCCAGAACGCCTCAATCAGCGGCTCATGAAGCCGCTTTTTTTGTACGCATACGCCCAGCTCAAACGGCGTTTTTTCATCACTGCGCTCTAAAATCATCACGCGGTTACGCACCGGTTCCGGGCTGTTATCCAGCACCACTTCCGGCAACAATGCCACGCCACAGCCGAGCGCCACCATCGATACCATCGCTTCATGCCCGCCAACCGTGGCGTAAATCATCGGGTTGCTGATTTTATTGCGTCGAAACCACAGTTCAATGCGGCGGCGTACCGGCCCCTGATCGGCCATGATAAACGGCACCGTTGACCAGTCTGGCTTCTCTACCGAGACCTGATTACGCACCGGGCAGGGTAGCGCGGGGGCAATCAGCACTACTGCCAGATTCTCCAGCATCGAAAATGCCACTGCGCCGGGCAAGGTTTCCGGCTTCCCGGCAATCGCCAGATCCGCTTCGCCAGTGACGACCTTTTCCATCGCATCTGCCGCATCACCAGTCGTGAGTTTGATCTCCACCGACGGGTGTTCCGCGCGGAAGCGATCGAGAATCGGCGGCAGATGGCTGTAGGCAGCGGTCACCGAGCAGAAGATATGTAATTCGCCAGAGAGCGACGGCCCTTGCTGGTCGATGGTGTGGCGCAATTGCTGATATTGCAACAGCGTTTGCTGGGCGAAAACGCGCAGCTCTTCGCCCGCTTCCGTCAGCGTTACCGTGCGGTTATCACGCACAAACAGCGGCTGACCGAGATCTTCTTCCAGGCGCTGTATTTGTCGCGAAAGCGTAGACGGGCTAACGTGCATTGCCCGTGCGCTACGGCCAAAATGGCGGCTTTCCGCCAGATGCAGGAAGGTTTTCAGATCGCGTAAATCCAATGGCGCAGCCCTCAATGTTGGCGTTGCAGAAATTGCAATGTGATGTTGTGAATATATCAATTTCCGCAATGAATTTCCTGTCATATAGTGAATTCATTCTCGCAAACGCGAACCGAACAATAAGAAGCACAACATCACGAGGAATCACCATGGCTAACTACTTCAATACACTGAATCTGCGCCAGCAGCTGGCACAGCTGGGCAAATGTCGCTTTATGGGGCGCGATGAATTCGCCGATGGCGCGAGCTACCTTCAGGGTAAAAAAGTAGTCATCGTCGGCTGTGGCGCACAGGGTCTGAACCAGGGCCTGAACATGCGTGATTCTGGTCTGGATATTTCTTACGCTCTGCGTAAAGAAGCGATTGCCGAGAAGCGCGCATCCTGGCGTAAAGCGACCGAAAATGGTTTTAAAGTTGGTACTTACGAAGAACTGATCCCGCAGGCGGATCTGGTGGTTAACCTGACGCCGGACAAGCAGCACTCTGATGTAGTGCGCACCGTACAGCCACTGATGAAAGACGGCGCGGCGCTGGGTTACTCGCACGGTTTTAACATCGTCGAAGTAGGCGAGCAGATCCGTAAAGACATCACCGTAGTAATGGTTGCGCCGAAATGCCCGGGCACCGAAGTGCGTGAAGAGTATAAACGTGGATTCGGCGTACCGACGCTGATTGCCGTTCACCCGGAAAACGATCCGAAAGGCGAAGGCATGGCGATCGCTAAAGCATGGGCGGCAGCAACCGGTGGTCACCGTGCGGGTGTGCTGGAATCTTCCTTCGTTGCGGAAGTGAAATCTGACCTGATGGGCGAGCAAACCATCCTGTGCGGTATGTTGCAGGCTGGTTCTCTGCTGTGCTTCGACAAACTGGTGGAAGAAGGCACCGATCCGGCATACGCAGAAAAACTGATTCAGTTCGGTTGGGAAACCATCACCGAAGCGCTGAAACAGGGCGGCATCACCCTGATGATGGACCGTCTTTCTAACCCGGCGAAACTGCGTGCTTATGCGCTTTCTGAACAGCTGAAAGAGATCATGGCACCGCTGTTCCAGAAACATATGGACGATATCATCTCCGGCGAATTCTCCTCCGGCATGATGGCAGACTGGGCCAACGACGATAAGAAACTGCTGACCTGGCGTGAAGAGACCGGCAAAACCGCGTTCGAAACCGCGCCGCAGTATGAAGGCAAAATCGGCGAGCAGGAGTACTTCGATAAAGGCGTACTGATGATCGCGATGGTAAAAGCGGGCGTTGAGCTGGCGTTTGAAACCATGGTGGATTCCGGCATTATTGAAGAGTCTGCTTACTATGAATCACTGCACGAACTGCCGCTGATTGCTAACACCATCGCCCGTAAGCGTCTGTACGAAATGAACGTGGTTATCTCTGATACCGCCGAGTACGGTAACTATCTGTTCTCTTACGCTTGTGTGCCGCTGCTGAAACCGTTTATGGCAGAGCTGCAACCGGGCGACCTGGGTAAAGCTATTCCGGAAGGTGCGGTAGATAACGCGCAGTTGCGTGATGTGAACGAAGCGATTCGCAGTCATGCGATTGAGCAGGTAGGTAAGAAACTGCGCGGCTATATGACAGATATGAAACGCATTGCTGTTGCGGGTTAAGTGCGATTCAGAGTTCAAGGCCTTCTCCCGGAGAAGGCCTTGCTATTAGTTACGGTAAAGCACCTTAATGATGTGATACCCGAACTGGGTATGCAGCGGGCCAGTCGGCTCCAGTACCGGACAAGAGAAAACCACTTTATCGAACGCCGGAACCATTTGACCCTGGCGGAATTCACCCAAATCACCGCCGCGTTTGCCTGACGGGCAAATGGAGTGTTTCTTCGCCAGCTTGCCGAAATCGGCACCGTTCTTAATCTGCTCGAGAAGTTCCAGAGCCAGTTTCTCTTCTTTTACAAGGATATGCAGTGCAGCTGCTGTTTTTGCCATGATCGTGCCTTGAATTAAAAATTGTCAGTCAGGGAGGGGGGACATATATGGCAAAAGCCCGGAAAATCCGGGCTTCGCAGGTCCCTCAAGGGGAGAAAACTTAGGGCCTCTATGGGCTACAGAGTCATTATCGGGGATGGTGATTTTATTGTCAATTTATGAGCGATATGGCATTGATTGACTTGATGACTGCCCTCTGTATGTCTGCAACCAACTCATGTGGCAAACATTGATTAAGATACCCCCGATAAGTCCTTGCTCTGTTTAATCGGTTTCGACTGACTTGTTGTACCAGGTCGGCTTTAGCCCAACGTATCTGCTGATCAAAGAATTGCAGGTCATTGATAACATTACTGGCTATTTCAACATGCATTCCACGATTTAACTTGTCATGGTCGCGAGTGGTTGATAATGGAACGACGATACATGCGTTGCCATTAATTTTTCCGTTGAGCACGACAACCAACCTATTTTTTATCATCTCAGGTGGAATGCGGCCATCGTAATACGTCGTGCTGAACTGTCCATTCTGGCTAACAGGATAGTTACCAAAGTTGCATTCCAGTATTTCACCAACCTTGGGGCTGAAATTAATCGCCACGAGTAAACCTCTCCTTAGTAAACTCTGAAAAAGTAATAACACAACGTTACGACCCGATATTTTCTAAGTCTAATGGATTCATGATGAACTCCGGTTTCGGCCTACCCTCTCTGATTTAAACATCCGCAGCCATCCGGTTAGCGGTTTTCACTCGGTCACATTCAAATGCGATTCTGCTACAATCCTCCCCCCCGTTCGAAGATTGAGCAATACACCTATGCGTCTAAACCCCGGCCAACAACAAGCTGTCGAATTCGTTACCGGCCCCTGCCTGGTGCTGGCAGGCGCGGGTTCCGGTAAAACTCGTGTCATCACCAATAAAATCGCCCATCTGATCCGCGGTTGCGGTTATCAGGCGCGACATATCGCGGCGGTGACCTTTACCAATAAGGCGGCGCGCGAGATGAAAGAGCGTGTCGGGCAGACGCTGGGGCGCAAAGAGGCGCGCGGGCTGATGATTTCCACCTTCCACACGCTGGGGCTGGATATCATCAAGCGTGAGTATGCGGCGTTGGGGATGAAAGCGAACTTTTCGCTGTTTGATGACACCGATCAGCTGGCGTTGCTTAAAGAGCTGACCGAGGGGCTGATTGAAGATGACAAAGTCCTCCTGCAACAGCTGATTTCGACCATCTCTAACTGGAAGAACGATCTCAAAACACCGTCCCAGGCGGCAGCCAGTGCGATTGGCGAGCGGGACCGTATTTTTGCCCATTGTTATGGGCTGTATGATGCACACCTGAAAGCCTGTAACGTTCTCGACTTCGATGATCTGATTTTATTGCCGACGTTGCTGCTGCAACGCAATGAAGAAGTCCGCGAGCGCTGGCAGAACAAAATTCGCTACCTGCTGGTGGATGAGTATCAGGACACCAACACCAGCCAGTATGAACTGGTGAAACTGCTGGTGGGTAGCCGCGCGCGCTTTACCGTAGTTGGCGATGACGACCAGTCGATCTACTCCTGGCGCGGTGCACGTCCGCAAAACCTGGTGCTGCTGAGTCAGGATTTCCCGGCACTGAAGGTGATTAAGCTTGAGCAGAACTACCGCTCTTCCGGACGTATTCTGAAAGCGGCGAACATCCTCATTGCCAATAACCCGCACGTCTTTGAAAAGCGTCTGTTCTCCGAACTGGGCTATGGCGCGGAGCTAAAAGTTTTAAGCGCGAATAACGAAGAACATGAAGCCGAGAGAGTCACCGGCGAGCTGATCGCGCATCACTTCGTCAATAAAACGCAGTACAAAGATTACGCCATTCTTTATCGCGGCAACCATCAGTCGCGGGTGTTTGAAAAATTCCTGATGCAAAACCGCATCCCGTACAAAATTTCTGGTGGTACGTCGTTTTTCTCTCGTCCTGAAATCAAGGATTTGCTGGCTTATCTGCGCGTGCTGACTAACCCGGACGATGACAGCGCATTTCTGCGTATCGTTAACACGCCGAAGCGAGAGATTGGCCCGGCTACGCTGAAAAAGCTGGGTGAGTGGGCGATGACGCGCAATAAAAGCATGTTTACCGCCAGCTTTGATATGGGCCTGAGTCAGACGCTTAGCGGACGTGGTTATGAAGCATTGACCCGCTTCACTCACTGGTTGGCAGAAATCCAGCGCCTGGCGGAGCGGGAGCCGATTGCTGCGGTGCGTGATCTAATCCATGGCATGGATTATGAATCCTGGCTGTACGAAACATCGCCCAGCCCGAAAGCCGCCGAAATGCGCATGAAGAACGTCAACCAACTGTTTAGCTGGATGACGGAGATGCTGGAAGGCAGCGAACTGGATGAGCCGATGACGCTCACCCAGGTGGTGACGCGCTTTACTTTGCGCGACATGATGGAGCGCGGCGAGAGCGAGGAAGAGCTGGATCAGGTACAACTGATGACTCTGCACGCGTCGAAAGGGCTGGAGTTTCCTTATGTCTACATAGTCGGTATGGAAGAAGGGTTTTTGCCGCACCAGAGCAGTATCGATGAAGATAATATCGATGAGGAGCGGCGGCTGGCCTATGTCGGCATTACCCGCGCCCAGAAGGAATTGACCTTTACGCTGTGTAAAGAACGCCGTCAGTACGGCGAACTGGTGCGCCCGGAGCCGAGCCGCTTCCTGCTGGAGCTGCCGCAGGATGATCTGATTTGGGAACAGGAGCGCAAAGTGGTGAGCGCCGAAGAACGGATGCAGAAAGGGCAAAGCCATCTGGCGAATCTGAAAGCGATGATGGCGGCAAAACGAGGGAAATAATCAAGGCCGGAAAAATGCGTCAGCATCGCATCCGGCACTTACTCATTAATGCACTTCCAGCGGCCAGTGGACATAGCTCTGCCACTGGCTTTCCTGATCAATAATCTCTTTACCCAGCGGATGTTGGGTTAGCCAACCTTGCGGAAGCGTCAAGGTCAACAGTTCATGGTTAGCCTGTAATGTCATCTCTGGCACGAGATCGTCACGACGACGGCTGGCAAAAATGATGGCCAGGCGAAGTAAGCGGCAGAGTTGTTCTGCGACGCGCGGCGGTACGGCATTTTGCTGATGCAGCGATGAGAGATCGACCGGGTTCGTCTGGTTGAGCAGTAGCGTCGCCAGCAATTTTTTCTGTGCGGGGGTAAAACCGGGAAGATCCAGATTACGTACCAGATAAGCAGCATGTTGCGGCGCTTGTTTGAAGTCAACGCTCAGGCCGATTTCATGAAGCTGGCAGGCGCTGATGAGCAAATCGCGGCTTATTGCTTCAAGATGCCATTCGTTTTCCACCTGATCGAAGAAGTTAGCCGCAACTTTGGCTACGCGCTGTGCCTGATCAATATCGATCATAAAGCGGCGCTGAATATTACGCAGCGTACGGCTGCGAATATCCTGCTCGACAGTCAGATGCAACATGCCGTAGACCAGGCCTTCACGCAGCGCACCGCCCGCCAGGGTCATACACTGAATATTCAGTTCGGTAAAAATGGCGATCAGGATTGCCAGACCACTCGGGAACACTAACGCACGTTCCAGCGTCAGCCCGTCAATCTCCAGTTCCTCCAGCCGACCGCAATGAATGGCTCGCTGTTTCAGTTGCTGCAACTTTTCCAGGGTAATGCGTTCATCCATCCCCTGTGCCATCATGATTTCCTGTAACGCCTGCACGGTGCCGGAAGCGCCAACGCACACTTTCCAGCCGTGATACCGTAATTCATCGGCAACCGGACGTAACACTTCGCGTGCCGCTTTTTCTGCAGCATCAAAATTTTCCTGCCCCAGATTACGATCGGCAAAATAGCGTTCCAGCCAGGTGACGCAGCCCATCGACAGGCTGAACAAAGAGGTGGTTTGTGCACCCGTGCCGGTTACCAGTTCAGTACTGGCACCGCCTATATCCACCACCAGGCGCTGATCGGCACCGCCAGTGGTGTGAGCAACGCCCTGATAAATCAGACGCGCTTCCTCTTCACCGCTGATCACCTGTACCGGACAACCGAGGATTTCCTGCGCTTTGGCAATAAAATCACCCGCATTGACGGCAAGTCGTAATGTCGCCGTAGCGACAACGCGAATTTGCGAGGGAGGGATATCTTGCAGACGTTCAGCAAACAGGCGCAGACATTGCCAACCGCGCTCCATTGCTTCATTAGACAGGGCATTTTCGCTGTTCAGGCCAGCAGCCAGACGCACTTTGCGTTTAATTCGCGTCAGCGTCTGGATGCTTCCAGCCACCTCGCGCACAACCAGCATATGAAAACTATTCGAACCGAGATCAATGGCTGCATACAGCGACGAGGTGGAACTCATACTCTTCATCCTTCAATCTGTCTCTGCGTTGGCTGCATTCTTTCTCCTGAGTCACTTACTACAGTAAGCTCATCGGGATTCATTCTCATGCCATCTTGATCCAGTTTGAATGATTTTAAGTATGACATTTTTTATTTAACCTGAACGACGACGATTACGCGGAGCGCCAGTACGACGCGGACCATTGCCTGTGCGCGGGCGCGTGAGGCGCAGCGGTTTTGGCAGATCGGTCATCAATGCGTCCGGATTGTATTTGCTTACCGGAATTGAGTGACCAATATAGGTCTCAATAGCAGGCAAATTCAATGCATACTCTTCACACGCCAGGCTAATAGAGTGACCGCTTGCGCCTGCGCGACCTGTACGACCAATACGGTGAACGTAATCTTCACAGTCATCGGGTAAATCGTAGTTAAAGACGTGCGTCACTGCCGGAATATGCAAACCACGCGCGGCAACGTCGGTGGCAACCAGAATATCCAGATCGCCACGGGTAAATTCATCAAGAATACGCAGGCGTTTTTTCTGCGCGACATCGCCTGTCAACAAACCGACACGATGACCATCTGCCGCCAGGTGGCCCCAGATCTCTTCACAACGGTGTTTGGTGTTGGCGAAAATAATCGCTCTGTCTGGCCACTCTTCTTCGATCAGCGTTTGCAGCAAACGCATTTTTTCTTCGTTAGAAGGGTAGAAAAGCTCTTCTTTAATACGGTGGCCCGTTTTCTGTTCCGGTTCCACTTCAATATATTCGGCATTGTTCATCTGCTCGAACGCCAGTTCACGTACCCGGTACGAAAGCGTGGCGGAGAACAGCATGTTGAGGCGCTGGTTTGCAGGCGGCATACGGCGGAACAGCCAGCGGATATCTTTAATAAAGCCCAGATCGTACATGCGATCGGCTTCGTCCAGTACAACTACCTGAATGGCACCGAGGTTAATGTGGTTCTGCTTGGCGTAGTCAATTAAACGCCCCGTGGTGCCAATCAGAATGTCAACGCCGCTTTCCAGCACTTTCAGCTGTTTGTCGTAGCCATCACCACCGTAAGCCAGACCCAGCTTCAGGCCGGTAGCTTCCGCCAGCGGTTCCGCGTCGGCGTGGATCTGCACGGCAAGTTCACGCGTCGGTGCCATAATTAAGGCACGCGGTTGATTCACCTTGCGATCGGCAATCGCGGGATGAGAGAGAAGATAATGAAACGTTGACGTAAGAAACGCCATCGTTTTCCCGGTACCGGTTTGCGCCTGCCCGGCTACGTCACGACCCGCCAGCGTCAGCGGAAGGGCCAGTGCCTGAATGGGCGTACAGTTATGAAACCCTTTTTTTTCAAGGGCTTCTACAACCTTCGGATGCAGGGCGAAGTCGGAAAACTTCTGTTCTGTTAAATGTGTTTTGCTCATAGTGTGGTAGAATATCAGCTTACTATTGCTTTACGAAAGCGTATCCGGTGAAATAAAGTCAACCTTTAGTTGGTTAATGTTACACCAACAACGAAACCAACACGCCAGGCTTATTCCTGTGGAGTTATATATGAGCGATAAAATTATTCACCTGACTGACGACAGTTTTGACACGGATGTACTCAAAGCGGACGGGGCGATCCTCGTCGATTTCTGGGCAGAGTGGTGCGGTCCGTGCAAAATGATCGCCCCGATTCTGGATGAAATCGCTGACGAATATCAGGGCAAACTGACCGTTGCAAAACTGAACATCGATCAAAACCCTGGCACTGCGCCGAAATATGGTATCCGTGGTATCCCGACTCTGCTGCTGTTCAAAAACGGTGAAGTGGCGGCAACCAAAGTGGGCGCACTGTCTAAAGGTCAGTTGAAAGAGTTCCTCGACGCTAACCTGGCGTAAGGGAATTTCATGTTCGGGTGCCCCGTCGCTAAAAACTGGACGCCCGGCGTGAGTCATGCTAACTTAGTGTTGACTTCGTATTAAACATACCTTATTAAGTTTGAATCTTGTAATTTCCAACGCTTCCCGTTTTATCTTAAATGCGAAGTGAACAGATTTCTGGCTCGTCACTCAATCCGTCTTGTCGTTTCAGTTCTGCGTACTCTCCTGTGACCAGACAGCGAAAAGACATGAGTCGATGACCGTAAACAGGCATGGATGATCCTGCCATACCATTCACAACATTAAGTTCGAGATTTACCCCAAGTTTAAGAACTCACACCACTATGAATCTTACCGAATTAAAGAATACGCCGGTTTCTGAGCTGATCACTCTCGGCGAAAATATGGGGCTGGAAAACCTGGCTCGTATGCGTAAGCAGGACATTATTTTTGCCATCCTGAAGCAGCACGCAAAGAGTGGCGAAGATATCTTTGGTGATGGTGTACTGGAGATATTGCAGGATGGATTTGGTTTCCTCCGTTCCGCAGACAGCTCCTACCTCGCCGGTCCTGATGACATCTACGTTTCCCCTAGCCAAATCCGCCGTTTCAACCTCCGCACTGGTGATACCATCTCTGGTAAGATTCGCCCGCCGAAAGAAGGTGAACGCTATTTTGCGCTGCTGAAAGTTAACGAAGTTAACTTCGACAAACCTGAAAACGCCCGCAACAAAATCCTCTTTGAGAACTTAACCCCGCTGCACGCAAACTCTCGTCTGCGTATGGAACGTGGTAACGGTTCTACTGAAGATTTAACCGCTCGCGTACTGGATCTGGCATCACCTATCGGTCGTGGTCAGCGAGGTCTGATTGTGGCACCGCCGAAAGCCGGTAAAACCATGCTGCTGCAGAACATTGCTCAGAGCATTGCTTACAACCACCCGGATTGTGTGCTGATGGTTCTGCTGATCGACGAACGTCCGGAAGAAGTAACCGAGATGCAGCGTCTGGTAAAAGGTGAAGTTGTTGCTTCTACCTTTGACGAACCAGCATCTCGCCACGTTCAGGTTGCGGAAATGGTGATCGAGAAGGCGAAACGCCTGGTTGAGCACAAGAAAGACGTTATCATCCTGCTCGACTCCATCACTCGTCTGGCGCGCGCTTACAACACCGTTGTTCCGGCGTCAGGTAAAGTGCTGACCGGTGGTGTGGATGCCAACGCCCTGCATCGTCCGAAACGCTTCTTCGGTGCGGCGCGTAACGTGGAAGAGGGCGGCAGCCTGACCATCATCGCTACCGCGCTTATCGATACCGGTTCCAAGATGGACGAAGTTATCTACGAAGAGTTTAAAGGTACAGGCAACATGGAACTGCACCTCTCTCGTAAGATCGCTGAAAAACGCGTCTTCCCGGCAATCGACTACAACCGTTCCGGTACCCGTAAAGAAGAGCTGCTCACTACTCAGGAAGAACTGCAGAAAATGTGGATCCTGCGCAAAATCATTCACCCGATGGGCGAAATCGATGCAATGGAATTCCTCATTAATAAACTGGCAATGACCAAGACCAATGACGATTTCTTCGAAATGATGAAACGCTCATAAATTTGTCTTATGCCAAAAACGCCACGTGTTTACGTGGCGTTTTGCTTTTATATCTGTAATCTTAATGCCGCGCTGGCAATGTTAGGAAAATTCCTGGATTTTGCTGGTGTGTTATGCAATTTGCATATCAAATGGTTAATTTTTGCACAGGACTGGTGGGTTCGGAACGGACTTTCCCTTCTGAATAAAGGTCTTCGTGGTTATACTTCTGCTAATAATTTTCTCTGAGAGCATGCATTGTGAATTTACTGACAGTGAGTACTGATCTCATCAGTATTTTTTTATTCACGACACTGTTTCTGTTTTTTGCCCGTAAGGTGGCAAAAAAAGTCGGTTTAGTGGATAAACCTAACTTCCGCAAACGTCACCAGGGGTTGATACCACTCGTTGGGGGTATTTCGGTTTACGCAGGGATTTGCTTCACGTTCGGAATTGTCGATTACTATATTCCGCATGCATCTCTCTATCTCGCTTGTGCCGGTGTACTGGTGTTTATCGGTGCGCTGGATGACCGTTTTGATATCAGCGTAAAAATCCGTGCCACCATACAGGCTGCTGTTGGCATTGTTATGATGGTGTTTGGCAACCTTTATCTCAGTAGCCTGGGTTATATCTTTGGCTCCTGGGAGATGGTGCTCGGACCGTTTGGTTACTTCCTGACGCTATTTGCCGTCTGGGCGGCCATTAATGCGTTCAACATGGTTGATGGCATTGATGGCTTGCTGGGCGGGTTGTCCTGCGTCTCGTTTGCAGCAATCGGTATGATTTTGTGGTTCGACGGGCAAACCAGCCTTGCAATCTGGTGTTTTGCGATGATCGCCGCCATCCTGCCATACATCATGCTTAACCTTGGTATCCTGGGTCGCCGCTACAAAGTCTTTATGGGTGATGCGGGCAGTACGCTGATTGGTTTTACCGTTATCTGGATCCTGCTCGAAACGACCCAGGGCAAAACCCATCCCATCAGCCCGGTTACCGCTTTGTGGATAATCGCCATTCCGCTAATGGATATGGTGGCGATTATGTACCGTCGCCTGCGTAAAGGCATGAGTCCGTTCTCTCCTGATCGCCAGCATATTCACCATTTGATCATGCGTGCCGGGTTTACTTCCCGCCAGGCGTTTGTGCTGATTACCCTTGCCGCAGCTCTGCTCGCCTCCATTGGGGTGCTGGCAGAATATTCTCATTTTGTCCCGGAGTGGGTCATGCTGGTGCTCTTTTTGCTAGCATTCTTCCTCTATGGATATTGCATTAAGCGTGCCTGGAAAGTTGCTCGCTTTATTAAGCGCGTAAAACGCAGACTGCGTAGAAATCGTGGTGGCAGCCCCAATTTAACCAAATAAATGAGGATGTGATGACACAACCAATGCCTGGGAAACCGGCCGAAGACGCTGAAAATGAACTGGATATTCGTGGGTTGTTTCGTACCTTGTGGGCTGGGAAGCTGTGGATTATTGGCATGGGACTGGCGTTTGCGTTAATCGCGCTGGCGTATACTTTTTTTGCTCGTCAGGAGTGGAGCTCGACGGCGATTACCGATCGTCCAACGGTGAATATGCTGGGGGGATATTACTCACAGCAGCAATTTTTGCGTAACCTGGATGTCCGTTCAAACATGGCTTCTGCCGACCAACCATCGGTCATGGACGAAGCCTATAAAGAGTTTGTTATGCAACTGGCCTCGTGGGATACCCGCAGAGAGTTCTGGCTGCAAACCGACTATTACAAGCAGCGGATGGTGGGCAACAGCAAAGCCGATGCGGCGTTGCTGGATGAAATGATTAACAACATCCAGTTTATCCCCGGAGACTTTACCCGCGCGGTCAATGACAGCGTGAAGCTGATTGCCGAAACCGCGCCTGACGCTAATAACCTGTTACGTCAGTATGTTGCTTTTGCCAGCCAGCGTGCAGCCAGCCATCTGAATGATGAGCTGAAAGGTGCATGGGCGGCGCGCACCATCCAGATGAAAGCTCAGGTAAAGCGTCAGGAAGAGGTGGCGAAAGCCATCTACGACCGCCGGATGAACAGTATTGAACAGGCGTTGAAAATTGCTGAGCAGCATAATATTTCGCGCAGTGCGACAGATGTGCCTGCCGAGGAATTGCCTGATTCAGAAATGTTCCTGCTTGGGCGTCCAATGCTCCAGGCTCGACTGGAAAATTTACAGGCCGTCGGTCCGGCCTTTGATCTCGACTATGATCAGAATCGGGCCATGTTAAACACCCTGAATGTTGGTCCAACCCTGGATCCGCGTTTTCAGACCTATCGCTATTTGCGTACGCCGGAAGAACCGGTAAAACGCGATAGCCCACGTCGTGCCTTCCTGATGATTATGTGGGGCATTGTCGGGGGGCTGATCGGGGCTGGTGTCGCATTAACCCGCCGTTGCTCGAAATAGCAACACTGCTGCGGTGAGCGCAAAGGCGCTCGCCGCTTATTCGAAGAGAATCGATGTGAAAGTACTGACTGTATTTGGTACGCGCCCGGAAGCCATCAAGATGGCTCCGTTGGTGCATGCGTTGGCAAAAGATCCTTTTTTTGAGGCTAAAGTTTGCGTCACTGCGCAGCATCGGGAGATGCTCGATCAGGTGATGAAACTCTTTTCCATTGTACCTGACTACGATCTCAACATAATGCAGCCAGGACAGGGCCTGACAGAGATAACCTGTCGGATTCTGGAAGGGCTAAAACCAATTCTTGCCGAGTTCAAACCAGACGTCGTGCTGGTTCACGGCGATACTACTACAACGCTGGCAACCAGCCTGGCGGCGTTTTATCAGCGTATTCCTGTTGGTCACGTTGAGGCTGGTCTGCGCACGGGCGATCTCTATTCGCCGTGGCCGGAAGAGGCTAACCGTACATTGACCGGGCATCTGGCGATGTATCACTTCTCTCCAACCGAAACTTCCCGGCAAAACTTGCTGCGTGAAAATGTTGCTGACAGCCGAATCTTCATTACCGGTAATACAGTTATTGATGCACTGTTATGGGTGCGTGACCAGGTGATGAGCAGCGATACGCTGCGTTCAGAACTGGCGGCAAATTACCCGTTTATCGACCCCAATAAAAAAATGATTCTGGTGACCGGTCACAGGCGTGAGAGCTTCGGTCGTGGCTTTGAAGAAATCTGCCATGCGCTGGCAGACATCGCCACCACGCACCAGGACATCCAGATTGTCTATCCGGTGCATCTCAACCCGAACGTCAGAGAGCCGGTCAATCGCATTCTGGGGCATGTGAAAAATGTCATTCTGATCGATCCCCAGGAGTATTTACCGTTTGTCTGGCTGATGAACCACGCCTGGCTGATTTTGACCGACTCAGGCGGCATTCAGGAAGAAGCGCCTTCGCTGGGGAAACCGGTGCTGGTGATGCGCGATACCACTGAGCGTCCGGAAGCGGTGACGGCGGGTACGGTGCGTCTGGTAGGCACGGATAAGCAGCGAATTGTTGAGGAAGTGACGCGTCTTTTAAAAGACGAAAACGAATATCAAGCTATGAGCCGCGCCCATAACCCGTATGGTGATGGTCAGGCATGCTCTCGCATTCTGGAAGCGTTAAAAAATAATCGGATATCACTATGAGTTTTGCGACCATTTCTGTTATCGGACTGGGTTACATCGGGCTGCCTACAGCAGCTGCGTTTGCCTCACGGCAAAAACAGGTGATTGGTGTCGATATCAACCAACACGCGGTTGATACCATCAATCGTGGCGAAATCCATATCGTCGAACCTGATTTGGCGAGCGTAGTAAAAACTGCCGTAGAAGGCGGTTTTTTACGAGCGAGCACGACGCCAGTTGAAGCGGATGCCTGGCTGATTGCTGTACCCACGCCGTTTAAAGGCGATCATGAGCCAGATATGACCTACGTTGAATCGGCTGCTCGCTCCATTGCGCCAGTGCTGAAAAAAGGCGCGTTGGTGATCCTCGAATCCACCTCGCCGGTGGGGTCAACCGAGAAGATGGCAGAATGGTTAGCAGAGATGCGTCCAGATCTCACTTTCCCACAGCAGGTGGGCGAGCAGGCTGACGTCAATATTGCCTACTGCCCGGAACGCGTGTTGCCGGGACAGGTAATGGTCGAGCTGATTAAAAACGATCGCGTGATTGGCGGCATGACGCCGGTTTGCTCGGCCCGCGCCAGCGAACTGTACAAGATTTTCCTCGAAGGTGAGTGTGTCGTCACTAACTCGCGGACGGCGGAAATGTGTAAGCTCACCGAAAACAGCTTCCGCGATGTGAATATCGCTTTTGCTAATGAATTGTCGCTGATTTGTGCCGATCAGGGAATTAACGTCTGGGAACTGATTCGCCTGGCGAATCGTCACCCTCGCGTCAATATTCTTCAGCCTGGCCCTGGCGTGGGCGGCCACTGCATCGCTGTTGATCCGTGGTTTATTGTGGCACAGAACCCACAGCAGGCGCGGCTTATCCGTACCGCGCGCGAAGTGAACGATCACAAACCTTTCTGGGTTATCGATCAGGTGAAAGCGGCGGTGGCTGATTGCCTGGCGGCTACCGATAAACGCGCCAGTGAACTGAAAATCGCCTGCTTTGGTCTGGCGTTTAAACCGAATATTGATGACCTGCGCGAAAGCCCGGCGATGGAAATCGCTGAACTGATCGCCCAGTGGCACAGCGGCGAAACGCTGGTTGTTGAGCCTAACATCCACCAGTTGCCGAAGAAACTGACCGGGCTTTGTACTCTGGCGCAGCTTGACGAGGCGCTGGCAACGGCAGATGTGCTGGTGATGCTGGTCGATCATAGTCAGTTCAAAGTTATCAATGGCGACAACGTCCATCAGCAGTATGTCGTCGATGCCAAAGGAGTCTGGCGCTGATGAGAAAGATTCTGATAACAGGTGGTGCCGGGTTTATTGGCTCGGCGCTGGTGCGTTATATCATCAACGAAACGAGCGATGCGGTGGTAGTGGTCGATAAGCTGACCTACGCCGGAAACCTGATGTCGCTGGCACCGGTCGCGCAAAGCGAGCGCTTTGCCTTTGAGAAAGTTGATATCTGCGATCGGGCAGAACTGGCGCGCGTATTCACTGAGCATCAGCCAGACTGTGTCATGCATCTGGCAGCCGAAAGCCATGTTGACCGTTCTATTGACGGCCCGGCAGCGTTTATTGAAACCAACATTGTCGGGACTTATACATTGCTTGAAGCGGCGCGGGCTTACTGGAATGCGCTGACGGAAGATAAAAAATCAGCGTTCCGTTTTCATCATATCTCTACCGACGAAGTATATGGTGACCTGCACTCGACGGATGATTTCTTCACCGAAACCACGCCGTATGCGCCGAGCAGCCCTTATTCCGCTTCAAAAGCCAGCAGCGACCATCTGGTACGCGCCTGGCTGCGGACCTATGGTCTGCCGACGCTTATCACCAATTGCTCGAATAACTACGGCCCTTACCACTTTCCGGAAAAACTGATCCCGCTGATGATCCTCAACGCGCTGGCGGGTAAACTGCTGCCGGTATATGGCAACGGGCAGCAAATCCGTGACTGGCTGTATGTTGAAGATCACGCCCGCGCGCTGTATTGCGTGGCGACCACCGGGAAAGTCGGTGAAACCTATAATATTGGTGGTCACAACGAGCGTAAGAATCTCGATGTTGTGGAAACCATTTGCGAGTTGCTGGAAGAACTTGCCCCGAACAAGCCGCACGGCGTGGCGCACTATCGTGACCTGATCACCTTTGTCGCTGACCGTCCGGGGCATGATCTGCGTTATGCCATTGATGCTTCGAAAATTGCCCGTGAACTTGGCTGGCTGCCGCAGGAAACCTTTGAAAGTGGAATGCGTAAAACGGTGCAGTGGTATCTGGCTAATGAAAGCTGGTGGAAGCAGGTGCAGGACGGCAGCTATCAGGGCGAGCGTTTAGGTCTGAAAGGCTAATTTTCAGCGGAGGCAAACATGAAAGGTATTATCCTGGCGGGCGGTTCCGGCACCCGATTGCATCCGATTACGCGCGGCGTATCGAAGCAACTGTTGCCGATTTACGATAAGCCAATGATTTACTATCCGCTGTCGGTGCTGATGCTGGCCGGTATCCGCGAAATTCTCATCATCACTACTCCGGAAGATAAAGGTTATTTCCAGCGCCTGCTGGGCGATGGTAGTGAGTTCGGTATCCAGCTGGAATACGCCGAACAGCCCAGTCCGGACGGTCTGGCGCAGGCCTTTATCATCGGTGAAACCTTCCTTAACGGTGAACCTTCTTGTCTGGTGCTGGGTGATAACATCTTCTTCGGTCAGGGCTTCAGTCCGAAGCTGCGTCATGTTGCGGCGCGCACGCAAGGCGCGACGGTATTTGGCTATCAGGTGATGGATCCGGAACGCTTTGGCGTCGTGGAGTTTGACGACAATTTCCGCGCTATCTCGCTGGAAGAAAAGCCAAAACAGCCGAAGTCAAACTGGGCGGTGACCGGACTTTATTTCTACGACAGTAAAGTCGTGGAGTACGCAAAGCAGGTGAAGCCGTCGGAGCGTGGTGAACTGGAGATTACCTCCATCAACCAGATGTACCTCGAGGCGGGCAACCTGACCGTTGAACTGCTCGGGCGCGGATTTGCCTGGCTGGACACTGGCACTCACGACAGCCTGATTGAAGCCAGCACCTTTGTACAGACGGTGGAAAAACGCCAGGGCTTTAAGATTGCCTGCCTGGAAGAGATCGCCTGGCGTAACGGCTGGCTTGATGACGAAGGCGTGAAGCGCGCCGCCAGCTCGCTGGCGAAAACTGGTTACGGCCAATATCTGCTGGAGTTACTTCGTGCCCGTCCGCGCCAGTATTGAGCCACTAACCTGGGAAAACGCCTTCTTTGGTGTTAACAGCGCCATTGTGCGCATTAGTCCTGACGCGGCACTCCTGACGTCAGACGCTTTAGCGCCGTGGTCACGGGTGCAGGCCAAAATTGCGGCATCAAATACGGGGGAACTGGATGCCCTGCAACAGCTGGGATTCTCCTTGGTAGAAGGTGAAGTTGATTTGGCGCTACCCGTGAACAATGTCGGTGATAGCGGCGCAGAAGTGGCACAAGAGACCGATATTCCCGCATTACGTCAGTTAGCCAGCGCCGCATTTGCGCAAAGCCGTTTTCGTGCGCCGTGGTATGCGCCTGACGCCAGCGGTCGCTTTTATGCACAGTGGATTGAAAATGCCGTGCGCGGCACCTTTGATCATCAATGTCTGATTTTACGTGCGGCGTCCGGCGATATTCGCGGTTATGTCTCTTTACGGGAACTCAATGCGACAGATGCGCGAATTGGCCTGCTGGCTGGACGCGGTGCAGGTGCTGAGCTTATGCAAACGGCGCTAAACTGGGCGTATGCTCGCGGTAAAATAACTTTGCGGGTGGCGACCCAGATGGGCAACACCGCCGCGCTTAAACGATACATACAAAGTGGTGCGAATGTAGAAAGCACCGCGTACTGGTTATACAGGTGATCACATGATTCCATTTAACGCACCGCCGGTGGTGGGAACCGAACTCGACTATATGCAGTCGGCAATGGGTAGCGGCAAACTGTGTGGCGATGGCGGTTTTACCCGTCGCTGCCAGCAGTGGCTGGAGCAACGTTTTGGCAGCGCCAAAGTGTTACTGACGCCGTCCTGCACCGCTTCGCTGGAGATGGCGGCGCTGCTGCTCGATATCCAGCCTGGCGATGAAGTGATCATGCCGAGCTACACCTTTGTCTCCACTGCCAATGCCTTTGTGCTGCGTGGCGCAAAAATCGTTTTTGTGGATGTTCGCCCGGACACCATGAACATCGACGAAACGTTGATTGAAGCAGCGATCACCCACAAAACGCGCGTTATCGTGCCGGTCCATTACGCGGGTGTGGCCTGCGAAATGGACACCATTATGGCGTTGGCGAAAAAGCATAATCTGTTTGTGGTGGAAGATGCTGCTCAGGGCGTGATGTCCACTTACAAAGGGCGTGCACTGGGAACCATTGGTCATATTGGCTGCTTTAGCTTCCATGAAACCAAAAACTACACGGCGGGCGGTGAAGGCGGCGCGACGCTGATTAACGATAAAGCGTTGATCGAACGAGCCGAGATCATCCGTGAAAAAGGCACAAACCGCAGCCAGTTCTTCCGTGGTCAGGTCGATAAATATACCTGGCGCGATATCGGCTCCAGCTATTTGATGTCCGATCTGCAAGCTGCGTACCTGTGGGCGCAACTGGAAGCAGCAGATCGTATCAATCAGCAACGTCTGGCGCTGTGGCAAAACTACTACGATGCGTTAGCACCTCTGGCGAAAGCCGGGCGTATCGAGCTGCCGTCGATTCCCGATGGCTGCGTGCAGAACGCGCATATGTTCTACATTAAACTGCGGGATATTGATGACCGGAGCGCGTTGATTAACTTTCTGAAAGAAGCGGAAATCATGGCGGTGTTCCATTACATTCCGCTGCACGGTTGCCCTGCGGGGGAACGCTTTGGTGAGTTCCACGGTGAAGATCGCTACACCACCAAAGAGAGTGAGCGCCTGCTGCGCCTGCCGCTGTTCTACAACCTGTCGCCCGTCAATCAGCGTACGGTAATTGCGACTTTGTTGAACTACTTCTCCTGATATGTCGTTGGCAAAAGCGTCCTTGTGGACGGCGGCCAGTACACTGGTCAAGATTGGTGCCGGGTTACTGGTCGGTAAGTTGCTGGCGGTGTCATTTGGTCCGGCGGGGCTTGGGCTGGCGGCAAATTTCCGCCAGTTGATTACCGTGCTCGGCGTGCTTGCCGGGGCTGGCATCTTTAATGGCGTAACCAAATACGTTGCTCAGTACCATGATAATCCCCAACAGCTGCGCCGCGTGGTCGGCACTTCATCAGCGATGGTACTTGGCTTCTCTACGCTAATGGCGCTGGTTTTTGTGCTGGCAGCAGCGCCAATCAGCCAGGGATTGTTTGGTAATACCGACTATCAGGGACTGGTGCGTTTAGTGGCGCTGGTGCAAATGGGGATTGCCTGGGGCAACCTGTTACTGGCGTTGATGAAAGGCTTTCGCGATGCCGCAGGTAATGCGTTATCCCTGATTGTCGGCAGCTTGATTGGCGTTTTTGCGTACTACGTCAGTTACCGTTTGGGCGGTTATGAAGGGGCGTTGCTGGGTCTGGCGCTGATTCCCGCGCTGGTGGTGATTCCTGCCGTCATCATGCTAATTAAGCGTGGTGCAATCCCGTTAAGCTATCTGAAACCCAGCTGGGATAACGGCCTGGCAGGGCAGTTGAGCAAATTTACGCTCATGGCGTTGATTACGTCGGTGACCTTGCCTGTTGCTTACATCATGATGCGTAAACTGCTGGCGGCGCAGTATAGCTGGGATGAGGTGGGGATCTGGCAAGGGGTGAGCAGTATTTCCGATGCCTACCTGCAATTTATTACGGCATCGTTCAGCGTATATTTGCTGCCCACGTTGTCGCGGCTAACGGAAAAGCGCGATATCACCCGGGAAGTGGTTAAATCGCTGAAATTCGTCTTACCGGCAGTGGCGGCGGCGAGTTTTACCGTCTGGTTGCTGCGTGATTTTGCTATCTGGCTGCTGTTGTCGAATAAATTTACCGCTATGCGCGATCTCTTTGCCTGGCAGTTAGTGGGTGATGTGTTAAAAGTGGGCGCTTATGTCTTTGGTTATCTGGTGATCGCCAAAGCGTCACTGCGGTTTTATATTCTGGCGGAAGTCAGCCAGTTCACTTTATTGATGGTATTTGCCCACTGGCTAATCCCTGCGCATGGTGCACTGGGCGCGGCGCAGGCCTATATGGCAACCTATATCGTCTATTTTTCTCTTTGTTGTGGCGTGTTTTTACTCTGGCGTAGGCGGGCATGACTGTACTGATTCACGTACTGGGATCGGATATCCCTCACCATAACCGAACCGTTCTGCGGTTTTTCAACGACGCGCTGGCCGCGACGAGCGAGCACGCGCGCGAGTTTATGGTTGTTGGCAAGGACGACGGCTTAAGTGATAGCTGTCCGGCGCTTTCTGTGCAATTTTTCCCTGGGAAAAAATCGCTGGCGGAAGCGGTCATCGCGAAAGCAAAAGCTAACCGTCAGCAGCGTTTTTTCTTCCACGGTCAGTTCAATCCCACACTGTGGCTGGCTCTGCTGAGTGGTGGCATTAAGCCCAGCCAGTTTTACTGGCATATCTGGGGGGCAGACCTGTACGAGCTTTCCAGTGGCTTGAGATATAAGCTTTTTTACCCACTACGTCGCCTGGCGCAAAAGCGAGTCGGCTGTGTATTTGCCACCCGCGGCGATTTGAGCTTTTTTGCCAAAACGCATCCAAAGGTGCGGGGCGAACTGCTGTACTTCCCGACGCGGATGGACCCTTCACTCAATATGATGGCGAATGATCGGCAACGTAAAGGGAAAATGACCATTCTGGTGGGGAACTCCGGCGACCGCAGCAATGAGCATATTGCTGCCTTGCGCGCCGTTCATCAGCAATTTGGCGATACGGTAAAAGTGGTGGTGCCGATGGGATATCCGCCTAATAACGAAGCGTACATCGAGGAAGTTCGTCAGGCGGGGCTGGCGTTATTCAGCGAAGAAAATCTGCAAATTCTGAACGAAAAACTGGAATTTGACGCCTATCTGGCGCTACTTCGTCAGTGCGATCTTGGTTACTTTATTTTTGCCCGCCAGCAGGGCATTGGTACGCTGTGCTTACTAATTCAGGCGGGCATTCCTTGTGTGCTTAACCGGGAAAATCCGTTCTGGCAGGATATGACGGAACAGCATTTGCCGGTGCTGTTTACTACCGACGATCTCAACGAGGATATTGTGCGTGAAGCGCAGCGCCAGTTGGCGTCGGTGGATAAAAACACCATTGCCTTCTTTAGCCCGAACTATCTGCAAGGCTGGCAGCGGGCGTTGGCGATTGCCGCCGGGGAGGTTGCATGAGTCTGCTGCAATTCAGTGGCCTGTTTGTAGTCTGGCTGCTCTGCACGCTGTTTATTGCCACGCTGACCTGGTTTGAGTTTCGCCGTGTGCGTTTTAACTTCAATGTCTTCTTTTCATTGCTGTTTTTGCTCACCTTTTTCTTCGGCTTCCCGCTGACCAGCGTGCTGGTATTTCGCTTTGATGTTGGTGTCGCGCCGCCAGAAATCTTGTTGCAGGCGTTGCTTTCTGCGGGCTGCTTCTACGCGGTTTACTACGTCACCTACAAAACCCGCCTACGCAAACGCGTTGCCGATGTACCGCGCCGTCCGCTGTTTACCATGAACCGCGTGGAGACCAATCTCACGTGGGTGATCCTGATGGGCGTCGCGCTGGTAAGCGTCGGCATCTTCTTCATGCACAACGGCTTTTTGCTGTTCCGGCTTAACTCCTACAGTCAGATCTTCTCCAGTGAAGTCTCCGGCGTGGCGTTAAAACGCTTCTTTTACTTTTTCATCCCGGCGATGCTGGTGGTCTACTTTCTGCGCCAGGACAGCAAAGCGTGGCTGTTTTTCCTCGTCAGCACGGTCGCCTTTGGCTTGCTGACTTATATGATTGTCGGCGGCACTCGCGCCAATATCATCATCGCATTCGCTATCTTCCTGTTTATTGGCATTATTCGCGGCTGGATTTCGTTGTGGATGCTGGCGGCGGCGGGCGTGCTGGGGATTGTGGGCATGTTCTGGCTGGCGCTAAAACGCTATGGAATGAATGTGAGCGGTGATGAAGCGTTCTATACGTTTCTCTATCTCACCCGCGATACCTTTTCGCCGTGGGAGAATCTGGCATTGCTGTTGCAGAACTACGACAACATCGACTTCCAGGGTCTGGCTCCCATTGTCCGCGATTTCTATGTCTTTATCCCTTCCTGGCTGTGGCCGGGTCGCCCGAGTATGGTACTGAACACCGCCAACTACTTTACCTGGGAAGTGCTGAATAACCACTCCGGACTGGCGATCTCGCCTACGCTTATAGGCTCACTGGTGGTGATGGGCGGCGCGTTGTTCATCCCGCTCGGGGCGATTGTTGTTGGACTGATCATCAAATGGTTCGACTGGCTGTATGAGCTGGGCAACCGCGAGCCTAATCGCTATAAAGCTGCGATATTGCACAGTTTCTGCTTTGGGGCGATCTTCAATATGATCGTGCTGGCGCGTGAAGGGCTGGATTCGTTTGTCTCACGCGTGGTCTTTTTTATCGTGGTCTTCGGCGCATGTCTGATGATCGCAAAACTGTTGTACTGGCTTTTTGAAAGCGCCGGACTCATTCATAAACGTACAAAATCATCGCTCCGGACGCAGGTTGAAGGATAACAATGAATAACAACACCACGGCACCGACCTATACGCTGCGTGGCTTACAGTTGATCGGTTGGCGTGATATGCAGCACGCCCTCGATTATCTGTTCGCTGACGGGCAGCTTAAGCAGGGAACGCTGGTTGCCATTAATGCCGAAAAAATGCTGACCATTGAAGATAACGCCGAGGTCAGGGAGTTAATTAACGCTGCCGAATTTAAATATGCGGATGGCATCAGCGTTGTACGTTCAGTACGTAAAAAGTACCCGCAGGCGCAGGTTTCCCGCGTTGCCGGGGCCGATCTCTGGGAAGAGCTGATGGCGCGCGCAGGCAAAGAAGGGACACCGGTATTTCTTGTGGGCGGTAAACCTGAAGTGCTGGCGCAAACTGAAGCTAAACTGCGCAACCAGTGGAATGTGAATATCGTTGGCAGCCAGGATGGTTATTTTAAACCCGAGCAGCGTCAGGCGCTGTTTGAACGCATTCATGCCAGCGGAGCGCAAATCGTCACCGTTGCGATGGGATCGCCAAAGCAGGAGATCTTCATGCGCGACTGCCGTCTGGTGCATCCAGATGCGCTGTATATGGGCGTTGGCGGGACTTACGATGTTTTCACCGGTCACGTAAAACGCGCACCGAAAATCTGGCAAACGCTGGGGCTGGAGTGGCTCTACCGCCTGCTTTCGCAGCCGAGCCGCATTAAGCGTCAGCTTCGTTTGCTGCGTTATTTACGCTGGCACTACACCGGCAACCTCTGATTTTCCTCTCTTTGTAAAGCGACGGAGTGGTCACTCCGTCGCCTGTCTGCTTTTTTATTACACAAAGCATTCAAATTTTTAATGCTTTATTTGCCATTTCTCCTGAATTACGAAAACATTCGCAACACTCGATGTACCCATAACGATAACCGGTAACACCGGAAAGCATGCAAACACAACACGAGGATTTATGGCAGATAACAAACCAGAGCTACAGCGTGGGCTGGAAGCTCGACATATCGAACTCATCGCCCTGGGGGGCACCATTGGCGTCGGCCTGTTTATGGGGGCCGCCAGTACCCTGAAATGGGCCGGGCCATCCGTATTGTTGGCCTATATCATCGCCGGGCTGTTCGTCTTTTTCATCATGCGTTCAATGGGCGAAATGTTGTTCCTCGAACCGGTTACCGGTTCGTTCGCCGTTTATGCGCATCGTTATATGAGCCCGTTTTTTGGCTATCTCACCGCCTGGTCTTACTGGTTTATGTGGATGGCGGTGGGGATCTCAGAAATCACCGCCATTGGCGTTTATGTCCAGTTCTGGTTCCCGGAGATGGCGCAGTGGATACCCGCATTGATCGCGGTGGCGCTGGTGGCGTTGGCGAATCTGGCGGCGGTGCGGTTGTACGGCGAAATCGAGTTCTGGTTCGCGATGATCAAAGTCACCACGATTATCGTGATGATTGTCATTGGCCTGGGCGTGATTTTCTTTGGCTTTGGCAATGGCGGGCAGTCGATTGGTTTTAGCAACCTCACAGAGCATGGCGGTTTCTTTGCGGGTGGCTGGAAAGGGTTCCTGACCGCATTGTGTATTGTGGTGGCGTCCTACCAGGGCGTGGAGCTGATTGGCATTACTGCCGGTGAAGCGAAGAATCCGCAGGTGACGCTGCGCAGTGCCGTAGGCAAAGTGCTGTGGCGTATCCTGATTTTCTACGTAGGCGCGATTTTCGTTATCGTCACCATCTTCCCGTGGAATGAAATAGGCAGCAACGGTAGCCCGTTCGTACTGACTTTCGCCAAAATCGGCATTACCGCAGCGGCGGGCATTATCAACTTTGTGGTGCTGACGGCTGCGCTCTCTGGCTGTAACAGCGGCATGTACAGTTGCGGACGTATGCTCTACGCACTGGCGAAAAACCGTCAGTTACCGACGGCGATGGCGAAAGTTTCCCGTCACGGCGTACCGGTTGCGGGTGTGGCAGTATCTATTGCTATCCTGTTAATTGGCTCATGCCTGAACTACATCATTCCCAATCCGCAGCGTGTGTTTGTCTACGTCTACAGTGCCAGCGTGCTTCCGGGGATGGTGCCATGGTTTGTGATATTGATAAGCCAGCTGCGTTTTCGTCGTGCGCATAAAGCGGCGATTGCCAGCCATCCGTTCCGCTCAATCCTGTTCCCGTGGGCCAACTACGTAACAATGGCATTCCTGATTTGCGTTTTGATCGGCATGTACTTTAATGAAGATACGCGTATGTCGCTGTTTGTCGGCATCATCTTTATGCTGGCGGTGACGGCGATTTATAAAATTTTTGGGCTTAATCGCCACGGGAAAGCGCATAAACTGGAGGAATAAGCAGCAAAACGCACAAACCGTAACCAAACGCGCAATTTATTTAAAAAGGGACTAGACAGAGGGGTGGGAAGTCCGTATTATCCACCCCCGCAACGGCGCTAAGCGCCCGTAGCTCAGCTGGATAGAGCGCTGCCCTCCGGAGGCAGAGGTCTCAGGTTCGAATCCTGTCGGGCGCGCCATTTAGTCCCGGCGCTTGAGCTGCGGTGGTAGTAATACCGCGTAACAAGATTTGTAGTGGTGGCTATAGCTCAGTTGGTAGAGCCCTGGATTGTGATTCCAGTTGTCGTGGGTTCGAATCCCATTAGCCACCCCATTATTAGAAGTTGTGACAATGCGAAGGTGGCGGAATTGGTAGACGCGCTAGCTTCAGGTGTTAGTGTCCTTACGGACGTGGGGGTTCAAGTCCCCCCCCTCGCACCACGACTTTAAAGAATTGAACTAAAAATTCAAAAAGCAGTATTTCGGCGAGTAGCGCAGCTTGGTAGCGCAACTGGTTTGGGACCAGTGGGTCGGAGGTTCGAATCCTCTCTCGCCGACCAATTTTGAACCCCGCTTCGGCGGGGTTTTTTGTTTTCTGTGCATTTCGTCACTTTCCCTTCGCAATAAACGCCCGTAATAACTCATTGCGCCACGGTATGATTTCGCCCTTAACTTATTGAAGGATGACTTCAGGCAAGGAGCGACCATGCTGCAACAGGTTCCAACGCGTGCTTTTCATGTGATGGCGAAACCGAGCGGTTCCGATTGTAATCTGAACTGTGACTACTGTTTTTATCTCGAAAAACAATCCCTTTACCGCGAAAAGCCAGTCACGCATATGGACGATGACACGCTGGAAGCGTATGTCCGTCACTATATCGCTGCCAGCGAAACCCAAAACGAAGTGGCTTTTACCTGGCAGGGCGGCGAACCAACGTTACTCGGGCTGGATTTTTACCGCCGTGCCGTGGCGCTACAGGCGAAATATGGTGCTGGCAGGAAGATAAGTAACAGCTTCCAGACTAACGGCGTTCTGCTTGATGACGAATGGTGTGCATTTCTGGCAGAAAATCATTTTCTTGTAGGGTTATCGCTGGATGGTCCGGCTGAGATCCACAATCAATATCGCGTGACCAAAGGTGGCAGACCCACGCATAAGCTGGTGATGCGTGCCCTGACGCTCCTGCAAAAACATCATGTCGACTATAACGTGCTGGTCTGCGTCAATCGCACCAGTGCGTTACAACCTTTGCAAGTCTATGATTTTCTGTGTGATGCAGGCGCTGAGTTCATCCAGTTTATTCCGGTGGTCGAGCGCCTGGCTGATGAAACGGCTGCTCATGCTGGACTTAAGCTACATGCTCCCGGCGATATTCAGGGCGAACTGACGGAATGGTCGGTACGCCCCGATGAGTTCGGTGAATTTTTGGTGGCGATATTCGACCACTGGATCAAACGCGACGTCGGCAAGATTTTCGTGATGAATATCGAATGGGCGTTTGCCAATTTTGTCGGTGCGCCAGGAGCGGTTTGCCATCATCAGCCAACCTGTGGGCGCTCGGTGATTGTTGAACACAACGGCGACGTTTACGCCTGCGATCACTATGTTTATCCGCAATATCGACTGGGGAATATGCTTCAGCAGACAATTGCAGAAATGGTAGATTCCCCGCAACAGCAGGTGTTTGGTGAAGATAAATTTAAGCAGTTACCGGCGCAGTGTCGCAGTTGCAACGTGTTAAAAGCGTGCTGGGGAGGCTGTCCGAAACACCGCTTTATGCTCGATGCCAGCGGCAAACCGGGGCTGAATTATTTGTGTGCCGGGTATCAGCGTTATTTCCGCCATCTACCGCCATATCTTAAAGCAATGGCTGATTTGCTGGCGCACGGTCGTCCGGCCAGCGACATTATGCAGGCGCATTTGATGGTGGTGAATAAGTAAAAAAGCGGCCATTTTGTGGCCGCCTGCGGTTGATTGTCGGATGCGTCAGCATCGCATCCGGCAAAGGTAGATCTCAGCGATAGCGCCGGCTTAATCAGATTTAATCTGTGCGCGTGGTGGATATTTTTTCAGGATCTCCATATACGCGTGCATTTCGGTCTGTAGCGGTACACCCATTGGGATATGGCGCACGCCGATGGAGTCGCTTTCCTGCGGATCGGTGTACAGGTTAAACACAGACGATCCCGCCGTTTGCATTACTGTGCCGGTGAATCCACCCTGATACCCGCTCTGGGTATACGCGTACGGTTGCTGGATCAGGACGTGATACTTGAACTCATCCATACGCACAGCAGAAAGTTTACCGTTGAGGAAGTAGTGCTCGGCCTTACGGTTAGACTGACCATTTGTTCCCAGGAAGAAAGATGTCTGGTCCACACCATCGATAAAGGTGGTTTTCGGTACTAAATTCGCTACTTTCGCCCCAGGATGCCCCGCCAGATCCAGCGCCGTAGGGAAGAGATCCGCCAGATCGACAATGCCGTCAGATTTACGCGGTTGGATCATGCCTTTCCAGTAAACGAAGGTTGGCACACGAACACCGCCTTCCCATGTAGAACCTTTCGCACCGCGGAACGGCGTGCGACCGTGCGGCGGAACTTCGGCTTCCGGACCGTTATCAGAGGTGAACACAATCAGTGTGTTATCAAGCTGACCGTTTTTCTCCAGTGCTTTATACAGATTGGCGAAGATATCGTTCATCTCCACCATGCAGTCGCCGTAAGAGGTGCGCGCCGGAGAGCTACCCGCATATTTCGCATTTGGGTAGTTATCGAAGTGACAGCCGCGAGTGCCGTAGTAGAGGAAGAAAGGCTTATCGCTCTTCGCCATCTTGTCGAGGAACTTAACGCCATATTCCATCCAGCGTTGATCCAGGTCTTCCATATATTTCGGCGTAATGTCGGCAATGGCTTCCTGTTCACCGCCGCGCACGGCATGAACGTCATCTTTGCTGAACGGCAGTTTTTGGATGTATTCAGAACGATCCGGGCTCAGGGCGACTTCCGGGTTGACATGAACATCACGCCATTCGGTATACATATCGGACACCGAGTTAAAGCCGCGGAAATCATCAAAGCCAACGTTCTGCGGCTGCGACTCTTTGTTTTCCCCCATATGCCATTTCCCGATGGCCTGAGTGACGTAGCCCTGATCGTGCAGCAACTGCGGCAGAGTGGTTAACCCTTGCAGACCGCCCGGTTGCCCGTACATTGGCGGCATCAGAATGCCGTGGTGGATGGAGTATTGTCCGGTAAGAATCGTGGCGCGGGTTGGGGAAGAACTCGGTTGAGAATACGCCGAAGTTAAAATCAGCCCCTGGCTGGCAACGGCATCGATATCTGGTGTAGGGTTACCCACCGCCACGCCACCGCCGTTAAAGCCAACATCCATCCAGCCCACATCATCCAGCAAGAAAACAACCACGTTCGGTTTCTTACCGGTTTTTTTCTCAAGTTCTGCCAGCTTCTGCTGGGTTTCTTTGTCTTGTGCAGGATGCTGCATCACCGGCATCATGTTGTCGGCAATAGTGGTCGCCGGTTTAACCAGATACTGGTTTGGGTGATCGTATCCGGCAAAGCCTTTGCGTGCGGTGGCGGTTGATGGGGTATCTGCTGCGCTGGCCATGAGTGGAAGAGCGGCGGCGACAGCCACAACAAGAAGTTTGGGTGAAAACGAAAATTCCATGCAAAATGCTCCGGTTTCATGTCGTCAAAATGATGACGTAATTAAGCATTGATAATTGAGATCCCTCTCCCTGACAGGATGATTGCATAAATAATAGTGATGAAAATAAATTATTTATTTATCCAGAAAATGAATTGGAAAATCAGGAGAGCGTTTTCAATCCTACCTCTGGCGCAGGTGATATGTAAGGCGGTGATGTTATATCGCGTTGATTATTGATGCTGTTTTTAGTTTTAACGGCAATTAATATATATGTTATTAATTAAATGACTTTTATTATTCATTATATATATGTGTAGAATCGTGCGCAGGAGAAATATTCACTCAGGAAGTTATTACTCAGGAAGCAAAGAGGATTACAGAATTATCTCATAACAAGTGTTAAGGGATGTTATTTCCCGGTTCTCTGTGGCATAATAAACGAGTAGATGCTCATTCCATCTCTTATGTTCGCCTTAGTGCCTCATAAACTCCGGAATGACGCAGAGCCGTTTACGGTGCTTATCGTCCACTGACAGATGTCGCTTATGCCTCATCAGACACCATGGACACAACGTTGAGTGAAGCACCCACTTGTTGTCATACAGACCTGTTTTAACGCCTGCTCCGTAATAAGAGCAGGCGTTTTTTTATGTATCAGAAAGGTCCCGGAGGTGCTTGCCTCCGGGTGAGAAAGAACTACTGTGGCGGGTTGTTCTGCAACGTTAACATCAAACCGTCGCGGCGCATCGCTGCAGCTTCTTCTGGTTTGTGCAGTCTGTCCAGCGCGTCGGCAAGCCATGCGTAATCGTAGGCGTCCGGACGTTGTTTCAGCGCTGCGCGGAAGGCGAGCGATGCTTCCTGCCATTCTCCGTGCTTCATCAGCGACTGACCCAGTGTGCTCCACAACAGCGGGCGATCGCCGACGTTTTTGATTTGCTGGCGCAGCACTTTTTCAAGCTGTTCCGGGTTATTGGTTTTCAGACGCGGGATCGGCAGCAGTAGGCGATCGTCATACTGGCGTTTCAGGCCGTCGATGATAATTTGCTGGGCAGTATCATGATCGTCACATTCAATAAGATGTTCCGCCATTGCCACCTGCAACGCCACCTGATGACGCGTTTTCCGGCTTTGGTTTTTCCACCAGTTACGCAAACCTTCGCTACCGTTATCGGCACGCGCCTGATCCATCAGGCCAATCCATGCCTGTTGTTCCAGCATTGCACGATGTTCTTCATCGCCAACGTGGGTTTTCGCCATTGATGGGATGATATCCAGCAGCGAACTCCATGCACCAGTGCGGATATACGCCTGTTCCGCCAGACGTAATACTTCCGGATGGCGTGGCGTAACTTCCAGCAGCTTATCCACGCCGTGGCGTGCAGCATGGTTTTTATTACGGGCCAGTTGAAGACGTACACGGGTGATTTCTACCGGAATGGTGTCATTGCCGGCCAGCTCCGCTGCGCGTTCCAGATGTTGGTTGGCGCGTGCTTCATCACCACGTTGTTGCGCGGCTTCGGCAGCCAGTAGATAGTTCACCACCGGTTGTTCAGCGTGATCGGCATTTTTCGCCATCAGCTTTTCAACTTGCTGATAATCGCCTTCCGCTAGTTTCAGCAGCGCCTGTTCGGTCTGCTTACGGGCACGGCGACGCTTACGTCCGACAAACCACCCACGGGTGTGTGCGCCTGTGCGGAAGATCCGCCGCAGTAGCCACTCAATGGCAAACAGCACTACCATCGCCAGAATCAAAATAATCGCCAGGCCAGTGACGCTGGTTTCAATATTGTAGTTGTCGGTCTGAATCAATACGTAACCCTGATGACCGGCAATCATCGGGCCAACCACTATCCCCGCAATCAGCAAAACAAAGAGCAATAACACTTTTAGCATGGTTATTCTCCTTGCGGCGCGGCTGCCGGAGTATCAGCTTGCGGTGCAGGTGCAGGTGCAGGTGCAGGTGCAGGTGCAGGTGCAGGTGCAGGTGCAGGTGCAGGTTTAGCTTCCGTTGTCCCCGCTGCCGGTTGTGCCAGCAGGTTACGCACGCGAGTCTGCATCAGTTTTTCCAGCATCGCCTGGCTTTGCAGGGTTTCCGGGAGATCCATCGAGATATTTTGCTGGCTTAACTGGTCCACCTCGTCGAGGAACGCTTTGGTGGTGGCATCATCAGTATCGTAGTAAGCACGTACCCAGGTGGAGACGTTCTCCAGCGCCTGGCGATAAGTCTCTTCCTGATGACGCGGTACGGCTTGTGCCGCGACCAGCAGGCGGGAGCGAATATTTTCGCGCAGATAGATATCCTGATTTGGCGCTAACAGCGGTACGGCGGTGTCATCACGACGGCGAATCGTAATGAAGTTGTCCATAAAGTTCTGCCAGCTTTTTTGCAGATTGATACGCCATTCGCTGATGGAACTGGAAAGCTCTTCACCGTCGGAATCCATCGGCGAACCATCGCTGTCATTATCAGCCAGACGCAGGTTATCTACCTGATTTGAAAGCTGATTAAGCTTAAGGATGATGCCGTCATAATCCACCTGCGATACCGCAGAAAGGCTGGCGATATCATCGGTAATTGCCCGACGAACGGTAATCAGACTCGGGTCATTCATATCCGCCAGGCTGGCATCTGCACTTTTCAGCAACGCTGCAGCGGTCGTGACGTCTTGATCGCTCCACAGCTTCCGTCCTGCGAGTTTCACCAGAAAATCGGCCTGAGCCAGCAGCCAGGTTTTAGCATCGCTGCCGGAAATGGTGGCGACCTTTTGTTGGACTTCATCCAACTGTTTTGCCAGCGTTTCTTGCTGACGATTCGCCTGTTCAAGCTGCGTAGCCTGTTGCTTGATAATGCCTTCCAGCTCGGCTTTTTGGCTCTCCTGGGCTTTTTGCAATGCCGTCAGTTGGTTAGCCAGGGCATCGCTGGTGGCGGTCTGATTGACGGCCTGTTGTTTACCCCAGCCATACAAACCGACGCCCGCCGCCAGAGCAATAGCAATAGCCACCGCGCTGAGAATCAATGCGGTATTGTTCTTACTCTTTTTTTCTGTTGCGACAGGTTGTGACGTGGTGTCCACGGCCTCCCTGGTCTCTTCAACCACGGCGGAGGTTTTTTCTTGTTCCGTCATTATGGCTTCCTGTTATGAGAGTTATTGTAATGCCCGTAAAAGCGCATCGTTGTCAGCGTTATCGGCGACCTTAATGTCTTGCCAGCCCAGTTCCCGGGCGAGTTTCGCCAAACGCTCACTGACGACCAATAGTCGACAGTGTAGTAACCAGTGCTCACGATACCATTGTGGGATCAGCGACCAGAGTTGCTGCAACATTTCACCGCTGGTAACAACGACCGTCGTCACCTCGCGGGATTGCCAGCGCATCGCTTCTTCTGCACCATCGTAATGGATTGCGCATCGTTGATAACATTCACAAAAAGTGACCTCAGCACCGCGCGCCGTCAGGGTATCCCCAATTAGCTCACGACCGCCATTGCCACGTAATATCAGCGCACGTTTGCCCGCAATATTTTGTAATTCAGGTAATTGTAGCAAGACTTCGCTGATTTCCCGATCCTGCGGGTAGAGAATCTTCTGTCCGCTTACGGTATGTAGCGCCAGTGCGGTGGTGCGTCCAATGGCGAAATAATCAGGTAGTCGGGGCCATTTACGATCTTGCTGATGCAGCTGTGATTGGGCAAAAGCAACCGCGTGTTGCGAGAGGGCAAACAACAGATCCCTCTCCCCCAGCGCTGCAAGTTGATCAGCAAGTTGCGGTAATTGTCGACCCGGAGAAAACTCAATCAGCGGAAAATGCCAGGCCACCTGCCCCAGTGTGCGCAGACGGCTCACTAACTCTTCTCCAGCGGGAGACGGGCGGGTGACCAAGATACTCATGCCGGGGCGTCTCCGTTATAGACTTCAGCAAGGATCTCGCGCGCGCCGTTATTCAGTAGCTCTTCTGCCAGCGAAATCCCCATTTGTTCGGCATCTTGCGGCGCACCGCGGCGTTCACCGCGAATAATCTGCGAACCGTCCGGCGCGCCGACCAGCGCACGCAGCCAGATTTCGCCATCAATAAGCTCGGCGTAGCTACCAATTGGTACCTGACATCCGCCTTCGAGACGGGTATTCATGGCGCGTTCTGCGGTAACGCGCAGTGCAGTTTCGTGGTGATTCAGCGCGGCAAGCAGCTCGCGAGTGCGTGTATCATCAAGGCGGCATTCAATGCCCACCGCACCTTGTCCTACCGCCGGAAGAGAAATCTCGGGTGGCAACGCGGCGCGAATGCGTGACTCCAGACCTAAACGTTTTAGTCCGGCTACGGCAAGAATGATGGCATCGTATTCGCCGTTATCCAGTTTGCTCAGGCGAGTGCCGACGTTGCCGCGCAGGGAGCGGATAATCAGATCCGGGCGGCGTTCAGCCAGTTGGCACTGGCGACGTAAACTGGACGTCCCGACGATACTGCCTGCCGGTAACGCATCCAGACTGTCATAGTTATTGGACACAAAGGCATCGCGAGGATCTTCACGCTCACAAATAGTGACCAGTCCCAGACCTTGCGGGAATTCAACCGGCACATCTTTCATTGAATGTACGGCGATATCGGCGCGATTTTCGAGGAGCGCGACTTCCAGCTCTTTTACAAATAAGCCTTTTCCGCCTACTTTCGCCAGCGGCGTATCAAGAATCACATCGCCGCGCGTCACCATCGGTACCAGTTCAACGACCAGGCCCGGATGGCTCGCCATCAACTTGTCTTTGACATAGTGTGCCTGCCAGAGTGCAAGTGGGCTTTGGCGTGTGGCAATTCTTAAAACATTGTCTAACATGCTTGTTACCGTCATTATCATCCGTGGTCCATCCTAACATCCTTGCCAGAGCGATGTCAGTGTTGTGGTGAAACGTAGACGCCTGCGCAAACCGTAAAATGAGGTCTGGCAGTGGATCCTGACAGGCGTTTCACGCCGTCGTAATAAGGAATTTACAGAGAATAAACGGTGCTACACTTGTATGTAGCGCATCTTTCTTTACGGTCAATCAGCAAGGTGTTAAATTGATCACGTTTTAGACCATTTTTTCGTCGTGAAACTAAAAAAACCAGGCGCGAAAAGTGGTAACGGTTACCTTTGACATACGAAATATCCCGAATGCCGCGTGTTACCGTTGATGTTGGCGGAATCACAGTCATGACGGGTAGCAAATCAGGCGATACGTCTTGTACCTCTATATTGAGACTCTGAAACAGAGACTGGATGCCATAAATCAATTGCGTGTGGATCGCGCGCTTGCTGCTATGGGGCCTGCATTCCAACAGGTCTACAGTCTACTGCCGACATTGTTGCACTATCACCATCCGCTAATGCCGGGTTACCTTGATGGTAACGTTCCCAAAGGCATTTGCCTTTACACGCCTGATGAAACTCAACGCCACTACCTGAACGAGCTTGAACTGTATCGTGGAATGTCAGTACAGGATCCGCCGAAAGGTGAGCTTCCAATTACTGGTGTATACACCATGGGCAGCACCTCGTCCGTAGGGCAAAGTTGTTCCTCTGACCTGGATATCTGGGTCTGTCATCAATCCTGGCTTGATAGCGAAGAGCGCCAGTTACTACAACGTAAATGCAGCCTGCTGGAAAGCTGGGCCGCCTCGCTGGGCGTGGAAGTTAGCTTCTTCCTGATTGATGAAAATCGCTTCCGTCATAATGAAAGCGGCAGCCTGGGGGGCGAAGATTGTGGCTCCACCCAGCATATACTGCTGCTTGACGAATTTTATCGTACCGCCGTGCGTCTCGCCGGTAAGCGTATTCTGTGGAATATGGTGCCGTGCGACGAAGAAGAGCATTACGATGACTATGTGATGACGCTTTACGCGCAGGGCGTGCTGACGCCAAATGAATGGCTGGATCTCGGCGGCTTAAGCTCACTTTCTGCCGAAGAGTACTTTGGTGCCAGCCTTTGGCAGCTCTATAAGAGTATCGATTCCCCATACAAAGCGGTGCTGAAAACACTGCTACTGGAAGCCTATTCCTGGGAATACCCCAACCCACGACTGCTGGCGAAAGATATCAAACAGCGTTTGCACGACGGCGAGATTGTATCGTTTGGCCTCGATCCTTACTGCATGATGCTGGAGCGTGTTACTGAGTACCTGACGGCGATTGAAGATTTCACCCGTCTGGATTTAGTACGCCGCTGCTTCTATTTAAAAGTGTGCGAAAAACTCAGCCGTGAACGCGCTTGCGTAGGCTGGCGTCGTGAAGTGCTAACCCAGTTAGTGAAAGAGTGGGAATGGGACGATGCTCGTCTGGCAATGCTCGATAACCGCGCTAACTGGAAGATTGATCAGGTGCGTGAGGCGCACAACGAGCTGCTCGACGCAATGATGCAGAGCTACCGTAATCTGATCCGCTTTGCGCGTCGCAATAACCTTAGCGTCTCCGCCAGTCCGCAGGATATCGGCGTACTGACGCGTAAACTGTATGCCGCGTTTGAAGCATTGCCAGGTAAAGTGACGCTGGTAAACCCGCAGATTTCGCCCGATCTCTCGGAGCCGAATCTGACCTTTATTTATGTGCCGCCGGGCCGGGCTAACCGTTCAGGTTGGTATCTGTATAACCGCGCGCCAAATATTGAGTCGATCATCAGCCATCAGCCGCTGGAATATAACCGTTATCTTAATAAGCTAGTGGCCTGGGCGTGGTTTAACGGCCTGCTGACCTCGCGCACCCGTTTGTATATTAAAGGTAACGGCATTGTCGATTTGCCTAAGTTGCAGGAGATGGTCGCCGACGTGTCGCACCATTTCCCGCTGCGCTTACCTGCACCGACACCGAAGGCGCTCTACAGCCCGTGTGAGATCCGCCATCTGGCGATTATCGTTAACCTGGAATATGACCCGACAGCTGCGTTCCGCAATCAGGTGGTGCATTTTGATTTCCGTAAGCTGGATGTCTTCAGCTTTGGCGAGAATCAAAATTGCCTGGTAGGTAGCGTTGACCTGCTGTACCGCAACTCGTGGAACGAAGTGCGTACGCTGCACTTCAACGGCGAGCAGTCGATGATCGAAGCCCTGAAAACTATTCTCGGCAAAATGCATCAGGACGCCGCACCGCCAGATAGCGTGGAAGTCTTCTGCTACAGCCAGCATCTGCGCGGATTAATCCGTACTCGTGTACAGCAACTGGTTTCTGAGTGCATTGAACTGCGTCTTTCCAGCACCCGCCAGGAAACCGGGCGCTTCAAGGCGCTGCGCGTTTCTGGTCAAACCTGGGGCTTATTCTTCGAACGCCTGAATGTATCGGTACAGAAACTAGAAAATGCCATCGAGTTTTATGGCGCTATTTCGCATAACAAACTGCACGGCCTGTCAGTGCAGGTTGAAACCAATCACGTCAAATTACCGGCGGTGGTGGACGGCTTTGCCAGCGAAGGGATCATCCAGTTCTTTTTCGAAGAAACGCAAGACGAGAATGGCTTTAATATCTACATTCTCGACGAAAGCAACCGGGTTGAGGTGTATCACCACTGCGAAGGCAGCAAAGAGGAGCTGGTGCGTGACGTCAGTCGCTTCTACTCGTCATCGCACGACCGTTTTACCTACGGCTCAAGCTTCATCAACTTCAACCTGCCGCAGTTCTATCAGATTGTGAAGGTTGATGGTCGTGAACAGGTGATTCCGTTCCGCACCAAATCTATCGGCAACATGCCGCCTGCCAATCAGGATCACGACACGCCGCTATTACAGCAGTATTTTTCGTGATGAGCGTGCCGGAAAGCGAGGCTTATCCGGCATGCAATCTTAGCGGAAACTGACTGTTTCACCCGCCTGCTGCGTCGCCGCCTGTTCCAGCAAATCCCAGAAGGTTTCGCCGCTACGATCGCAAATCCACTCATCGCCTTTCATATCAAAATGGTAGCCGCCCTGTTTGGTTGCCAGCCACACCTGGTGCAGCGGTTCCTGACGGTTGATAATGATTTTGCTCCCGTTTTCAAAGGTAATGGTCAGTACACCGCCGTTGATTTCGCAGTCGATATCGCTATCGCCATCCCAGTCGTCCAGACGCTCTTCAATGGTCAGCCACAGTTGATCAGCCAGGCGATGAAATTCACTGTCGTTCATTGTTGTATCCTGTTTTTAAGTGATGGCGGCAGTATAGCGGCATGGGGTCAGGGCTTCAAAGTTTGCTCAATGTCTGGTGTTTTGTAGCACTCTTCCTCCGTCTTCAGGATGATGATGTCATCATTGGATGAAAACATGTTCTGATCCAGATTACGTGTCCTGGCCGGACAGGGCGATGCGGTTCGATAAAGTTGGCTACCGATCCAGGTATAAACATAGCGATTGTCATAAGCGAAACGTTCGGTGGTTTTCAATGGTCCATCAATAGCAAAAATTTGAATATCATCGCGTAAACGGGAAGAGCGCATAAAGTAACCATGGCCTTTCCCGGCGTTAATTCGTTGTTTCAGGAAAGGTGCAGAAGAGTCGAGCGTTATTATTTCCAGGGTGTCTTCACCAAAAGGAGACAATTTCGCAATGTACAGATGATTTTTGTACTGCGCGACACGATCGGTGATGGGATGAAATGCTTTCGGGTCAATATCGGGGAGTTTCTCCCATTGACTCCATTGCTGGTCTGTAGAGCGAAGCTTACGCCAGCTAACATCGGTTTCGCCGACGAGAAAAGAGCCTTCGCCATCAGAATATTGAGCAATGTTAACGGATGAGTTATAGGGGATTCCCGTTGGAATAAACGCACCATCCTCAAGAAGTCTGCCGTCAAGCTCACCACTACGGTAGTTTGCCCAATAGCCATATCCTGAATCTTTGGTTTTCCATTTCACCCGCACGGCTTTGGTATTGGGAGTTGGGTAGCGCCAAAGCTGTGAGCCATCGAATGCGTAAACATAACGATCGTCGTGTGCATACCATTTCTTGTAATGGGGGCTATCGCTAAGGTGAGCCTCATGCTCGTCAGGAACACGATAATCCATCAGGATAAGCGGCCCGGAAGACTCGAATACCTGGAGGCCATCTTCTTCTTCACCATCAGCTGGTAATTTGGTCAATAAATAGCCGTGAGTTCTTCCCGCGTTAAAGCGTTTATCTATCACCAAACCAGGATTATCCAGTGTGACGATATCTAGCCTATTTTCGCCAAATTCCGTTTTTTTGATGGTGTACAGCTTGTCCTGATACTGAGCAACGGTATTACTAAGAGGGTGAAATTGTTCTGGATCGAGGCCGGGTAGGACTTCTTGCTGACATTCTGGCCCTTTGCGCCATGAAACAAAGTGTTCCTGTAAATTGAACGTTGCACAGCTATTTGCCCTATCTTTGTCCAGATTTCCCTGATTCAGCACTTTACGCTGCAGCCCGTTTTTATCACGCCAGGTTAATAACGAACTGGGCATCCAGCGCACGACAGTAAATGTCTCTGGGTCGGCTGTAAGCTGTTCGCCATTGATTATGATTTTGGTCCGTGTACGGGCTAACGTATCCCAGGGGCCAAATGGTACGGCAACGCAGGGGTTAAACTCGGCGGAAAACTTTCCTCGCCGATCCCAGGACTTTTGCGCCAGCACACGGAAACTCTCGGGGTCAGCGAGGCGATGCCCATTGATATACAAGAAATTAGCGTCACGTAATATCAGCCCCAGTAAGTCAGGTTTCCAGGGGGAACGGAATTTCACCTGATG
The DNA here is from genome assembly GCF_046487395.1 of Escherichia sp. WS1450. NCBI lineage: Bacteria > Pseudomonadati > Pseudomonadota > Gammaproteobacteria > Enterobacterales > Enterobacteriaceae > Escherichia > Escherichia sp. WS1450. Next base: position 46,025 of record NZ_JBJQJO010000021.1, on the reverse strand, counting down.
CAGCGTTTTGATATCTAGACTATTTTCTCCGCCATTGTCATCGGTGCGCTTGCCTTCAAAATAGAGACTGTGTTTATCTGCGGCAAAATCACCCCATGCCTTGAACGAGGCGACATCGACGGGAGGTGTGCCGGGAGGGTTTTGCACAACTTCACCCGCGTAGAGGATATTGCGACCATCGCTATGCCAGGAATAATGAGGATACCAGGCCTGTGCGCCCTCATAGAGGTAGTCGGTTGTCAAATCAGTCAGAGGCGGTTCTTTATCCCATTCGTCTAGTGTTGTCGGGTCTATTAATAAATTGGGTAAACGGCGCAAACTTTTGTAATTCACGTCAGGAAGAGAAAGATTTGTTTCTTTATAAGGGCGCAGGTATACCACGCCTTTTCCCTGTTTCTGGTAAATATTATGTTCAGGCGCGGAAAGCCGACATCCCCATGCCGACGATAAAAACAATGAACAAGACAACAAACAAACCACATTGCGATAGTGCATAAAGCCATCCTGGCGCGAGGTGTTGATCATGAAACTACCCGTTAAAAATAATGACCCATTTTACGGCGTGCGGTGGCACTCTGATGCTTCGGTCTTAATGACTATGCCATCATCCTGCTCAACGGTTTGCTCCGGACATGGCGATTCAGTTCTGGAAGGTCGCTGGCCCCGCCAGGCATATACATAGCGATCGTCCCAGGCGAAACTCTCAGCCATGGTGAGTGGACCGTGGGTAGCAATCACATGAACATCCTGCACCCACGCTCTGTCCTTGATAATATAAATGTGCTTTTTCCCACCATTGAAGACGTGATCAACCACTAAATCAGGGGTATCCAGGGTGATAACGTTAAGCTGGTCTTCGCCAACTGGCGACAGTTTGATGATATACAGACGATCCTGATACTGCGCGATGCGGTCAGTGATCAGATGGAACTGTTCCGGATCAACATTGGGAATATCCTGCCAGGCCCCCCATATGACATCCCACGAGAGTTGCGTGGGCCAGGCGTCATCCCGCGCGAGTTGCCTGCGCCAGCGGACGGTTTTTTCACCGATTTCAAACGAATTCGCATCATCGGTCGTTGCCATTTTTCCGGCCGGGTTGCCATAGGCGTAACGGTGCTCACCATGTTTGTCGCGGTAGACCAATAATGAATTGGGGATCCATCGAATGATGTGAAAGGTGTCAGCATCAACGTCTGCAATGCGCTGACCATTGAGAAACACATCCTGGCGATGACGAATAAGCAGGTCGCGGGAGGTAGCCCCTTCATTGCGTGGGCGGAACCGCTCGATATCCCCCCACAATTTACTTTGTAGTACGCTGAAATCGTCGCTACTGGCCTGCCTGCGTCCCAATAAATAAAGGTTATGTCGGTCAACCAGCGTGCTGCTGTTATCTTCGATAGCTTTTAGGGTTGCCAGGTCCACCTTCGAAGCACCGCTATTGCTTTCGGTGCGCTGACCGTCAAAATAGAGACTGTATTTATCGACGGCGAAGCGGCCCAGAGCCTTAAAGCTGGCAACATCGACCATTGGCGTACCGGGAGGATTACTCACGATTTTCCCTCGCCAGAGAATGACGTGACCGTCCGTTATCCAGTGGTACTCCTCTTTAATTGTGGTGACTTCATCTTCGATAATATATCGTTCCTGCTCGCCAGAGATATTTTCCACAGGGTACAAATCGCGTCTGTTAATTCCCGTAAACTTGGCAATGATTTTCTTTTGTCCCCCGAAGTTTGAACCGTAAACCAGGGCTCCCTGGTTAGAGTAGTATTCGTACCCTTCAGCCTGGACGGCCGGAATTGCCACCGTGTACCCCAACAGGATGAGCGCCAGTGAGATACTTTTTTTCATCACTTTCATTTTTTAGCCTCATCGCGCGGAGTGGGTATAAACTCGCCATCACCGTTAATTTTGCCATCGAGTTGATCGTTCACGACGCGCACGGCTCGGGGATCTGCGGTGTGATAGCGCCAGAGCTGCATGCCATCGAAGCGATAAACATATTTGTCGTCGCGGGCTAACCATTTTTGGATATAAGGGTTGCTGCTAACCTGATGCGCTTCCCGTTCGCTGGGGATGTGGTTATCAAATAAAATGAGCGGCCCGGCGGATTCAAACACCTGTAAACCAGAATCCCCAAACTCGTCTCCCTTTCTTGTGAGCAAGTAACCGTGACGCTTCCCGGCGTTGAAGCGCTTATTAATAATCAGTTTCGGGTCATCAAGCGTAACAATATTCAGCTTGAGCTCGTCAAATGGCGTTGTTTCGATGACGTACAGCTTGTCCTGATACTGCGCGACAGCATCGCTAATTGGGTGAAACTGTTCAGGATCGAGGCCGGGAATCTCTTCTTGTTGGCATTCTGCTCCCTTACCCGGGAAGCTACTACGCCAGGTGACGCGGTGTTCCTTTACATTGAAACTACCGCAGCTATATTCCTCATTGCTGTCCAGGGCATATTGATCCAGTACCTTTCGGTGAAAGCCGTTTTTATCTCGCCAGCTTATTAATGCTTCAGGTATCCAGCGCACAACGGTGAAGGTATCCGGGTCGGCATCCAGTTGTTCGCCGTTGAGCATAATCTTCGTCTGTGTACGAGCCAGCGTATCCCAGGGGCCGAATGGTTTGCGAATGCAGCTAAACTTCATGGAAAATTTTCCGTGCTTATCCCAGGACTTTTGCGCCAGCACGCGGAAACTATTGGTCTCAGCAATACGATGCCCGTTGATATACAGGAAGTTAGCATCACGCAATATCAGCCCGAGGACGTCAGGTTCCCATGGCGGCGGTAAATTCATCTGATGCAGTGTTTTGCTATCTAAAGGCTTGTCACCACCATTGTCATCCGTGCGTTCGCCTCTGAAATAGAGGCTATTTTTATCAGCGGCAAAATCACCCCAAGCCTTGAATGACGTGACGTCAACCGGCGGTGCACCCGCAGGATTTTGCACTATCTTGCCAGCGTAAATAATATAGCGACCATCGCTATGCCAGGAGTAATGAGGATACCAGGCATTTGCGCCCCTCACATCATAATCAGTAGACAGATCGGTTAACGGCGGTATTTCCTCCCAATCTTCCAGTGTCGCTGGGTCAATTAACAAATTCGCCAACCGACGCAGGCGCTTGTAATTCACGTTCGGTAGCGAAAGATTGGTGTTTTGATTAGGGCGCAGGTACACCACGCCTTTTCCCTGTTGCTGATACTCATTGGGATCCACAGATGAAAGCTTACATCCCCAGGCAGGCGATAAGAACAACGAACAAGACAACAAACAAACCACATTGCGAAAGTGCATAAAGCCATCCTGGCGTGAGGTGCCGATCACGAAACTACCAGCAGAACATAAATCCTCACAAGTAAGCGTAACTCTCGCAGCAAATCGTCACTTTTCAGAATCCATAAAGGTCATCGCTATTTTCTGATAGTTGCTGGAATAAAGGTGATGTTTTCATTCACGATATAAATACAATCCCGGAACTGCCCCATAGTACGGCTAATAGCATAAAAATATTCCGGATTGACCCCTGGAAGGGAGGCAAGGTGGGATTCCGCCCCCCGTTGCCTTCTTTATTGTCTTTCACGAGTTGTACCCAGGTTCCACCACGGGTATCTAACATTCGCCACATTATTACGCTTTCTGCCGAACGTGATTTTTATAGAAATCTATCAATTCATTTTTCCTGTGCCATAAAGTTTATCTTTCACATCCTGCCGAACGCGGGTCTTGTACCCCCCGTTGTGAAGATCTTCATACGGAGAAAAAGAATCTTTACTCCACCCCAGCAACACTTTATCGCCAGGCATAAAATGCACGTGCAGATAATTTTCTCCCCATTCTCTTTTTGGGAGAGGTAACGTCATATTGCGTTTCTCCAGACGCATTCCAGCATTATACTGTGTACGAGTAGTACTTAATGTCCAGATAACCTCTGCCGTATCCCCACTGACATCACCGCAACAGGTGATTGAACCGCCACCATTCGCAAAAGCATTCGCGCCCGCCACGCCGTTAACACTGAATCCCAGTATCGGGCGGTCAATTTCACTGTGGATTTCCAGAATCACTCCACCTCTTGGTCCTCCCCATACTGCCTGCCCTATATTCCACAATACGACCAGTATTGGAACGACAATTAACGTCCGCCATACCCAGCGCCCCCAGCGGGCATAACCGCGCGTAAGCTTTTGGTCAAATTTTTCCAGTTGGGTAAATAGCCCCATCAGATTTTTTCCCTCTTATCACCAGGTTGGCAAAGCTGTATGTCACTGGCGACTAAGGTCAGACAACGAAATTGCATGGTGCGCCACTCTTTTAAAAGCCCCATGCCGACGATAAAAACAACGAACAAGACAACAAACAAACCACATTGCGATAGTGCATAAAGCCATCCTGGCACGAGGTGTTGATCACGAAACTACCAGCAAAACATAAATCGCCACGTGTAAGCGTTATACTCGCAGCATTTCCTCACTTTTCAGACTTCATAAAGAGTCGCTAAACGCTTGCTTTTACGCCTTCTCCTGCGATGATAGAAAGCAGAAAGCGATGAACTTTACAGGCAATCCATAATGAAAAACGTGTTTAAGGCACTCACTGTATTACTTACTCTCTTCAGCCTGACGGGCTGCGGTCTGAAAGGTCCGCTCTATTTCCCGCCTGCAGATAAAAACGCACCACCGCCGACCAAACCGGTAGAGACGCAAACGCAATCCACAGTGCCGGATAAAAACGACCGCGCCACTGGCGATGGTCCATCCCAGGTGAATTACTAAAAGTCAGTTTCTGTACCCGCGTGATTGGAGTAAATGATGCAGTTCTCGAAAATGCATGGCCTTGGCAACGATTTTATGGTCGTCGACGCGGTAACGCAGAATGTCTTTTTTTCACCGGAGCTGATTCGTCGCCTGGCGGATCGGCACCTGGGGGTAGGGTTTGACCAACTGCTGGTGGTTGAGCCACCGTATGATCCTGAACTGGATTTTCACTATCGCATTTTCAATGCCGATGGCAGTGAAGTGGCGCAGTGCGGCAACGGCGCGCGCTGCTTTGCCCGTTTTGTGCGTCTGAAAGGGCTGACCAATAAGCGCGATATCCGCGTCAGCACCGCCAACGGGCGGATGGTTCTGACCGTCACCGATGATGATCTGGTTCGCGTAAACATGGGCGAGCCCAACTTCGAACCTTCCGCTGTGCCGTTTCGCGCTAACAAAGCGGAAAAGACCTATATTATGCGCGCCGCCGAGCAGACAATCTTATGTGGCGTGGTGTCGATGGGAAATCCGCACTGCGTGATTCAGGTCGATGATGTCGATACCGCGGCGGTAGAAACGCTTGGTCCTGTTCTGGAAAGCCATGAGCGTTTTCCGGAGCGCGCCAATATCGGTTTTATGCAAGTGGTTAAGCGCGAGCATATTCGTTTACGCGTTTATGAGCGTGGGGCAGGAGAAACCCAGGCCTGCGGCAGCGGCGCATGTGCGGCGGTGGCGGTAGGGATTCAGCAAGGTTTGCTGGCCGAAGAAGTACGCGTGGAACTCCCCGGCGGTCGTCTTGATATCGCCTGGAAAGGTCCGGGTCACCCGTTATATATGACTGGCCCGGCGGTACATGTCTACGACGGATTTATTCATCTATGAAGCAACCAGGGGAAGAACTGCAGGAAACACTCACGGAGCTTGATGACCGGGCGGTTGTCGATTATCTGATTAAAAATCCTGAGTTTTTTATCCGCAATGCGCGCGCAGTTGAAGCGATACGTGTGCCGCATCCGGTACGCGGCACCGTTTCGTTGGTCGAATGGCACATGGCCCGCGCACGTAATCATATTCATGTTCTGGAAGAGAACATGGCGCTGTTGATGGAACAGGCTATTGCCAACGAAGGCCTGTTTTATCGCTTACTCTACTTGCAGCGTAGTCTCACCGCCGCCAGCAGTCTCGATGATATGCTGATGCGCTTTCACCGCTGGGCGCGCGATCTCGGCCTGGCAGGGGCGAGTTTGCGCCTGTTTCCAGATCGCTGGCGCTTAGGTGCGCCGTCGAACCACACTCATCTGGCATTAAGCCGTCAGTCTTTCGAACCGCTGCGTATTCAGCGTCTGGGGCAGGAACAGCACTATCTTGGGCCGCTTAACGGGCCGGAGTTGCTGGTGGTGCTACCTGAAGCGAAAGCGGTGGGATCGGTGGCGATGTCGATGCTGGGAAGCGATGCTGATTTGGGTGTTGTGCTGTTTACCAGTCGCGATGCCAGTCACTATCAACAAGGGCAGGGAACGCAGTTACTTCATGAAATTGCGCTGATGTTGCCGGAGCTTCTGGAGCGTTGGATTGAACGCGTATGACCGATTTACACACCGATGTAGAACGCTACCTACGTTATCTGAGCGTGGAGCGCCAGCTAAGCCCGATAACCCTGCTTAACTACCAGCGTCAGCTTGAGGCGATCATCAATTTTGCCAGCGAAAACGGCCTGCAAAGCTGGCAGCAATGTGATGTGACGATGGTGCGCAATTTTGCTGTACGCAGTCGCCGTAAAGGGCTGGGAGCAGCAAGTCTGGCGTTACGGCTTTCTGCGCTACGTAGCTTTTTTGACTGGCTGGTCAGCCAGAACGAACTCAAAGCCAACCCGGCGAAAGGTGTTTCGGTACCGAAAGCGCCGCGTCATCTGCCGAAAAACATCGACGTCGATGATATGAATCGGCTGCTGGATATTGATATCAACGATCCCCTCGCCGTGCGCGATCGGGCAATGCTGGAAGTGATGTACGGCGCGGGTCTGCGTCTTTCCGAACTGGTGGGGCTCGATATCAAACACCTCGACCTGGAGTCTGGTGAAGTGTGGGTGATGGGAAAAGGCAGCAAAGAGCGCCGCCTGCCGATTGGTCGCAACGCTGTGGCGTGGATTGAGCACTGGCTTGATTTGCGCGACCTGTTTGGTAGCGAAGACGACGCGCTTTTTCTGTCGAAACTGGGCAAGCGTATCTCCGCGCGTAATGTGCAGAAACGCTTTGCCGAATGGGGCATCAAACAAGGGCTGAATAATCACGTTCACCCGCATAAATTACGTCACTCGTTCGCTACGCATATGCTGGAGTCGAGCGGCGATCTTCGTGGTGTGCAGGAGCTGCTGGGTCATGCCAACCTCTCCACCACGCAAATCTATACTCATCTTGATTTTCAACACCTTGCCTCGGTGTACGATGCGGCGCATCCACGCGCCAAACGGGGGAAATAATGCGTTTTTACCGGCCTTTGGGGCGCATCTCGGCGCTCACCTTTGACCTGGATGATACCCTTTACGATAACCGTCCGGTGATTTTGCGCACCGAGCGAGAGGCGCTTACCTTTGTGCAAAATTACCATCCGGCGCTGCGCAGCTTCCAGAATGAAGATCTGCAACGTCTGCGTCAGGCGGTACGGGAAGCGGAACCCGAGATTTATCACGACGTGACGCGCTGGCGTTTTCGTTCGATTGAACAAGCGATGCTCGACGCCGGGCTGAGTGCCGAAGAAGCCAGTGCAGGCGCACACGCGGCAATGATCAACTTTGCCAAATGGCGTAGCCGGATCGACGTTCCGCAGCAAACCCACGACACCTTAAAACAGCTGGCGAAGAAATGGCCGCTGGTGGCGATCACCAACGGTAACGCCCAGCCGGAACTGTTTGGTTTGGGGGATTATTTTGAGTTTGTGCTGCGTGCTGGCCCGCACGGGCGCTCAAAACCGTTCAGCGATATGTACTTCCTGGCGGCGGAAAAACTCAACGTGCCGATCGGCGAGATCTTACATGTCGGGGATGATCTCACCACTGACGTGGGTGGGGCAATTCGCAGCGGAATGCAGGCCTGTTGGATCAGACCGGAAAATGGCGATCTGATGCAAACCTGGGACAGCCGTTTACTGCCGCATCTGGAAATTTCCCGGTTGGCATCTCTGACCTCGCTGATATAATCAGCAAATCTGTATATATACCCAGCTTTTTGGCGGAGGGCGTTGCGCTTCTCCGCCCAACCTATTTTTACGCGGCGGTGCCAATGGACGTTTCTTACCTGCTCGACAGCCTTAATGACAAACAGCGCGAAGCGGTGGCCGCGCCACGCAGCAACCTTCTGGTGCTGGCGGGCGCGGGCAGTGGTAAGACGCGCGTACTGGTGCATCGTATCGCCTGGCTGATGAGCGTGGAAAACTGCTCGCCATATTCGATTATGGCGGTAACGTTTACCAACAAAGCGGCGGCGGAGATGCGTCATCGTATCGGGCAGCTGATGGGCACCAGCCAGGGCGGCATGTGGGTCGGCACCTTCCACGGGCTGGCGCACCGTCTGCTGCGTGCGCACCATATGGACGCCAATCTGCCGCAGGATTTTCAGATCCTCGACAGCGAGGACCAGCTACGCCTGCTCAAACGCCTAATCAAGGCGATGAACCTCGACGAGAAGCAGTGGCCGCCGCGCCAGGCAATGTGGTACATCAACAGCCAGAAAGATGAAGGCCTGCGTCCACATCATATTCAAAGCTACGGTAATCCGGTGGAGCAGACCTGGCAGAAGGTGTATCAGGCGTATCAGGAAGCGTGTGACCGCGCGGGCCTGGTGGACTTCGCCGAGCTGCTGCTACGTGCTCACGAGTTGTGGCTTAACAAGCCGTATATCCTTCAGCACTATCGCGAACGGTTTACCAATATCCTGGTGGACGAATTCCAGGATACCAACAACATTCAGTATGCGTGGATCCGCCTGCTAGCGGGCGATACCGGCAAAGTGATGATCGTTGGCGATGACGATCAGTCAATCTACGGCTGGCGCGGAGCGCAGGTGGAGAATATTCAGCGTTTCCTCAATGATTTCCCCGGTGCTGAAACTATCCGTCTGGAGCAGAACTACCGCTCTACCAGCAATATTCTGAGCGCCGCGAACGCCCTGATTGAAAACAACAACGGGCGTTTGGGTAAAAAACTGTGGACCGATGGCGCGGATGGTGAGCCTATTTCCCTCTATTGCGCTTTTAACGAACTCGATGAAGCGCGTTTTGTGGTTAACCGTATCAAAACCTGGCAGGACAAAGGCGGGGCGCTTGCCGAGTGCGCCATTCTCTACCGCAGCAACGCCCAGTCGCGTGTGCTGGAAGAAGCACTGTTACAGGCAAGTATGCCGTACCGTATTTACGGCGGGATGCGATTCTTCGAACGCCAGGAAATCAAAGATGCGCTCTCGTATCTGCGCCTGATTGCCAACCGTAATGACGACGCGGCCTTTGAGCGCGTGGTGAATACACCAACGCGGGGTATTGGTGACCGGACGCTGGACGTGGTACGTCAGACATCGCGCGATCGCCAGTTAACGCTGTGGCAGGCATGTCGTGAACTGTTGCAGGAAAAAGCCCTCGCCGGACGTGCTGCCAGTGCCTTACAGCGGTTTATGGAACTGATCGACGCCTTAGCGCAGGAAACTGCCGATATGCCGCTGCATGTACAGACTGACCGGGTAATTAAAGACTCCGGCCTGCGCACCATGTACGAGCAGGAGAAAGGCGAAAAAGGCCAGACGCGTATCGAAAACTTAGAGGAACTGGTAACGGCGACGCGCCAGTTCAGCTACAACGAAGAAGACGAAGATTTAATGCCGCTGCAGGCATTCCTCTCCCATGCGGCACTGGAAGCGGGCGAGGGGCAGGCGGATACCTGGCAGGATGCGGTGCAGTTGATGACGCTACACTCGGCGAAAGGGCTGGAGTTTCCGCAGGTGTTTATCGTTGGTATGGAAGAAGGCATGTTCCCAAGCCAGATGTCGCTGGATGAAGGCGGACGTCTGGAAGAAGAACGCCGTCTGGCCTACGTTGGCGTAACCCGCGCGATGCAGAAACTGACGCTGACCTACGCGGAAACCCGCCGTCTGTATGGCAAAGAGGTTTACCATCGCCCGTCGCGCTTTATCGGCGAGCTGCCGGAAGAGTGTGTGGAAGAGGTGCGCCTGCGCGCCACGGTAAGCCGCCCGGTCAGCCATCAACGGATGGGTACGCCGATGGTCGAGAACGACAGCGGCTACAAGCTCGGCCAGCGCGTACGCCACGCTAAGTTTGGTGAAGGCACCATCGTCAATATGGAAGGCAGCGGTGAGCATAGCCGTTTGCAGGTGGCATTTCAGGGCCAGGGTATTAAATGGCTGGTGGCGGCTTATGCCCGGTTGGAGACGGTGTGACGTTGCGGGATGCGGTGCGCCACACCGCATCCCGCATCAGCACCTTACTTAGCGCACTTCTTCACATCAATATTCCAGTCAGCACCAGACGTAACCTGATGTTTCTGCGCGAAATTATCCATATTCAGCGCCACGGAAACATTCAACAAGCTGTTCAGATACACCATCGGCTGGCCTTCCGGCACATCGCCGAAGCTTGCGACATACGGCATTTTCCCTGCGTATTTTTGCTGGGAACCTTCGGAAATGGTCACACACAACGTGTCGTTGAGTTTGATTCCTGCCTGATTCAGCAACTCGTCGCTGATATTGCTCCAGACGTTGCCGTACTGAATATCGAGAATCGGGATATTGCCCTTCACTTCACCTTTTGTTGCTTTGGCTTTCTGATAAGAAAGTTCGACAACTTTTGCAGGAAGCTCTGGCCCCACCTGTTCGAACGTAATCGCCCCGGAAGCCAGACGCGCACCGGTGTAGGCATACACATCACGACCGTGGAAGGTATATGACTTTTCAGAACCTTTCAGGCGGTTAGCTTTTTCGTCGATTTCCCGGACGCTATCAATACCCAGAGTTTGTGCCACCAAAGTGAGCGTACCGTTATCTGGTGAAACGAAGTATTGACCGTTTTTGGTTTTCAGCACTACCGATTTACGGTCAGTGCCTACGCCCGGATCGACCACGCTAACAAACACCGAACCTTGCGGCCAGTAACTGGCAGTCTGATACAGACGATAAGCGCCTTCCCAGATGTTATACGGTGGAATTTCGTGTGTTAAATCAAAGATTTTAAGATTATGGTCAACGCCGAATGCGACCCCTTTCATCGCCGAGACGGCACCATCTTTCAGGCTAAAATCAGTTTGTAAAATCAGAGCGTTATCCGCATAGGCGGATGATGATCCCAGACACGTTAATAAAAATAACGTTGCGAGCGTTTTTTTCATTTTTGTTTCCCTTCATTTATCTGATGATTTTCCAGCTGTGTAGCCAGTCCCAGTTTGTCTGGCCTCCTCGAGTGTACAATGCTTAACCTTTCCACTCGACGGAAATCATGGTGACAAAAGGATAGCGTTGCCACGGGATTGCCCCGCCTTTCATATAAATATGTGAAATTGTGCCATCAAGATAAAGCAACTGCTCAACGTTCAGTTTCGCTTTGGCATAACAGGCAAAATCATAAAAATTTGTCGCCTGCTGGCTCAACAAAAACACGGCGTTCCCTTGTTTATTAATCCCAACACCGTTACGAATTTTGCGTGAGGCGACGTTGGGATGAATACGCGGATTAATTACACCGTTTTCCATCAACATTGGCCCTGACTGCACCGCAAACTGAATATCTTTACTGGCTTTAAAGGCATCCAGACGAACGATGCCGACTTTATCTCCCGCGACATAAAACACGCCGCCAGGACGGATAAAAAAATTCCCTTCACCTGAAGCGAGATTTAACGCCACCTTCTGCTGACCGTTTTCGATGTACAAACCGAGCGGCGCATAGCTTTCATCATAGATGCCGCCGTTCATCGCCATCTGCACCTGACCCTGACTATTCATATCCGCCAGCAGAGCATGTAACGTTCCCCACGCTTCGCCATTGGCTTTTTGCCAGTACATTTTCACCCGCTCTGTTTGAGGATTAACGGTATACGCCTGTACGGTCAGCGTCGGATCTGAGAGTGCGCAATCATCAGCGGCAACAGCAAACAAGGGAAGTAAGGTGAGGACGAGAAAAATCCGTTTGAGATTCAAGGTGATCATTCCTTTACCAATGAGTAGCCGATGCGCCATTATAGGTCCTGGATGTGGGATTTTTTTATCCTGTTAGCGACCTTGACGAGTACCAAAAAGCGCGAAGTTCAACTATTGTTCTGTGGTGTTCTGTTGCGTGTTGACGGCAAAATTTTGCTGGCGTAACATGCGCGCACGATCACTCTAAGAGGACATTCGCCTTGGACACACCCAGTAGATACTGGCTCACTATCCTGTCATCCAGGATCAACTCCTAAGGCTATCCCTTTTTGCTGATAGCCTTAGCGGTTGTCAGCGACCTCAATTTTTCCCGTCGCGCTGAGTCAGGCTGTTTAATGGTCTGAAACCCAATTTGTTTCTGTGTGCCCACCGAACTGTCCGATATTTTAAGCATTGGGAGTCCCGGTCATGCTGAGCGCATTTCAACTGGAAAATAACCGACTGACCCGGCTGGAAGTCGAAGAGTCACAACCCCTTGTAAATGCAGTATGGATTGATCTTGTCGAACCGGACGACGACGAGCGACTGCGCGTACAATCTGAACTTGGCCAGAGCCTGGCAACCCGCCCGGAACTGGAAGACATCGAAGCATCGGCACGTTTCTTTGAAGACGATGACGGCCTGCATATTCACTCCTTCTTCTTCTTTGAAGATGCGGAAGATCACGCCGGTAACTCCACTGTGGCATTTACCATCCGTGATGGTCGTCTGTTTACTCTGCGTGAGCGTGAACTGCCTGCATTCCGTCTGTATCGTATGCGTGCCCGTAGCCAGTCAATGGTGGACGGTAACGCCTACGAGCTGCTGCTGGATCTGTTCGAAACCAAAATCGAACAGTTGGCAGATGAAATTGAAAATATCTACAGCGACCTGGAGCAGTTGAGCCGGGTAATTATGGAAGGGCATCAGGGCGATGAGTACGACGAGGCGCTCTCCACGCTGGCGGAACTGGAAGATATCGGCTGGAAAGTTCGCCTGTGTCTGATGGATACCCAGCGCGCGCTCAACTTCCTGGTACGCAAGGCGCGTTTACCGGGTGGTCAACTGGAGCAGGCGCGTGAAATCCTGCGAGATATCGAATCCCTGCTGCCGCATAACGAATCTCTGTTCCAGAAGGTGAACTTCCTGATGCAGGCGGCGATGGGCTTTATCAATATCGAGCAGAACCGCATCATCAAAATCTTCTCGGTGGTATCCGTCGTGTTCCTGCCGCCAACACTGGTTGCTTCCAGCTACGGGATGAACTTTGAGTTTATGCCGGAACTGAAGTGGAGTTTCGGCTACCCTGGCGCGATTATCTTTATGATCCTCGCGGGCCTGGCACCGTATTTGTACTTTAAGCGGAAGAACTGGTTGTAAAAAACGAGAGCGGTGGCTTAGCCTGGCTAAGCCACCTGTTATTCAAAGGCTCCAGGTATTTAACCCTTTTACCTCTTTCTCATAAAACCATTTGTTCGTGTTAACAGCAACATAGGCTGCTACGGCAATTCCCAGAATGTTAACGCCAATTAGTGCACCAACAAATAGAGATAGAATGCCAAGTAATAGAACTATAATTGCTTTTTTCCATAATCCCAGAACAAATAAATAGATCCAGGAACAGAAGAAAGCAATGAAATTCATTTGAATAGTTAATCGTTGTCTTACTTTTAATGTTTTAAATGCTGCTTTATATTCTGGTGTTGCCCCCCAGAATCCAGGAAAGCCATGTTGATCATAAAAGTTAAATCGGTATTTCCATTTTTCACTTAATGAACCATCGTTCATATACTCCTTACTCATAAATACTCCATAACTATTGTTTTGATGAATCAGTAGGTGCAAGCATTAGCATACTGAAAGTGGAAAAATAACAAATCAAAAAAATCATCGAACCATTGCCTGAACAATCAAAATGTTCGGCTATCATTGTGATGATAGAGATGATATATACTGCTAATGTACCAAAAACATAAGTTTTTATATATATGAAACCACTATCACGGAGTCGTTGGCAATTTATGTTGATGACGAGATAATGGAGTGCGATGGTAGAGACAATAACAAGAAAACCTGCGTCCCCATCGTTAAAAAAGATAATAAGAAAGGCAAAAATGAAATTTATTAAAATAAATGAAAATATATAACGACGTCTGGAAATCTTACCGTTAGATGTTGGGATAAATATACGCAACATAAATTTTACATCCTTGTGTGAGTCTCCTGTCAGCATGGCAATATGCCCACTCTCATGCAAGAGTCGGCATATTTTTTCAGAATATATTTATTTTTTATTTGGACGTTCTACGCTGCGTATAAATCGCATCCATCACAAAAATTGCCAGCGCCACCCAAATAAAGGCGAAGGTCACCATCTTATCGGCACCCGGTTTTTCGCCATAAAACGTCACAGCCAGCAGGAACATCAGCGTCGGGCCAATGTACTGAAAAAAGCCTAACGTTGAGAGACGCAGGCGTGTCGCAGCCGCAGTAAAACACAACAGCGGTACGGTAGTGACAATACCGGCGGCGATCAGCAGTAAATTCAGCGACATCGGGTTTTGCCCCATATGGCTGGTTGCGCTGTCGGCAATAGCAAACAGGTAAATCGCCGCCACGGGCAGCAACCACATAGTTTCGATTAACATGCCGGTTTGCGCTTCAACAGCAATCTTCTTGCGTACCAGGCCGTAGAAGGCAAAACTAAACGCCAGCCCCAGCGCGATAATCGGCAGTGAACCAAAAGTCCACAACTGAACCAACACGCCACATATCGCCAGAATCACCGCCAGCCATTGCATCCGGCGGAATCGCTCGCCGAGGAAAATCATCCCCAGCACAATGTTCACCAGCGGGTTAATAAAGTAACCAAGGCTCGCTTCCAGCATATGGTGATTGTTCACCGCCCAGATAAACAGTAGCCAGTTGCCACCAATCAGCACGGCAGAGACTGCCAGCATAAAAATTTTCTGTGGCGTCTGAATCAGCGTTTTTAAATAGGACCACTGGCGGCAAATGCTCATCAGCACCACCATAAAGAAAAACGACCAGATCACGCGATGCGTCAGGATCTCATCGGCGGGCACGTAGTAAATTAGCTTGAAGTACGCTGGCGCAATACCCCAAATAAAATAAGCGGCAAGAGCGAGTAATACGCCCTGCCGCGTTTGTTTTGCATCCATCGGGAATACTCATTTTTAATTGGTAACAGCAGTTTACCTGCTTTTACGTTATCAACCTACCATATAGGTGGCTGTAGCACTGGCAATATAAAGCTGTTCTTCATTGTGTAATTCAACGCGGGCGACGGCGACTTTATTGCCTGCACGTAACAGGCTACTGGTAGCAGTAAAACGCTCGCCTCTGCCTGGGCGCAGATAATCGACGCGAAGATCAATGGTCCCCATCCGCGATAGCCGCTGGCGTAGTTCATCTTCACTGATGGTTTCGTGGCGGGTTAAGGTACTTCCCACGCACACCAGACCTGCGGCGACATCCAGCGCCGACGCAATGACCCCGCCGTGCAAAATGCTTTGCGCCCAGTTACCCACCATCATTGGCTGATTTTTAAAGGCCAGCTGTGCGAACTCTTTTTCGTAACGCTCCAGTTCCATCCCCAATGCGCGGTTAAATGGCATGTGATAAACAAACATCTCACCCACTAATTTCAGGGCTTGTTCAGCGGTCAGTACGGCAGACATATCATCCTTACACTTCATTAGTTAATGAAATGTTGATTTTATGCTTCTTTGTTGTTGGTTTCTACTTTAGGAAGGGATAACTAACGGCTATGGAGTTAAGTATGTAAAATAGCCCGCAGAAAAATATTCACCTTATCAATAATTCGTTACGGAGAACACGAGCGATGCGGACTCTGCAGGGCTGGTTGTTGCCGGTGTTTATGTTGCCTATGGCAGTATATGCACAAGAGGCAACGGTGAAAGAGGTGCATGACGCGCCAGCGGTGCGTGGCAGTATTATCGCCAATATGCTGCAGGAGCATGACAATCCGTTCACCCTTTATCCTTATGACACCAACTACATCATCTATACCCAAACCAGCGATCTGAATAAAGAAGCGATTGCCAGTTACGACTGGGCGGAAAATGCGCGTAAGGATGAAGTAAAGTTTCAGTTGAGCCTGGCGTTTCCGCTGTGGCGTGGGATTTTAGGCCCGAACTCGGTATTGGGTGCGTCTTATACGCAAAAATCCTGGTGGCAACTGTCCAATAGCGAAGAGTCTTCACCGTTTCGTGAAACCAACTACGAACCGCAATTGTTCCTCGGTTTTGCCACCGATTACCGTTTTGCAGGTTGGACGCTGCGCGATGTGGAGATGGGGTATAACCACGACTCTAACGGGCGTTCAGACCCGACTTCCCGTAGCTGGAACCGCCTTTATACCCGCCTGATGGCAGAAAACGGTAACTGGCTGGTAGAAGTGAAGCCGTGGTATGTGGTGGGTAATACTGACGATAACCCGGATATCACCAAATATATGGGTTACTACCAGCTTAAAATCGGCTATCACCTCGGTGATGCGGTGTTGAGTGCGAAAGGACAGTACAACTGGAACACCGGCTACGGCGGCGCGGAGTTAGGCTTAAGTTACCCGATCACCAAACATGTGCGCCTTTATACTCAGGTTTACAGCGGCTATGGCGAATCGCTCATCGACTATAACTTCAACCAGACCCGTGTCGGTGTGGGGGTTATGCTAAACGATTTGTTTTGATGAACGGTTGAGTGGTTGGCAAATCTGGAATCCAGCATCCAGGATTACCCTCTCAGAGACTAAAAGCATTGCAGTTTCTCGCGCAGGCGCTGAAAATAGCGCCTGTTTTTATTTCAGGCAATCGGGGTGAATGTGGCGCAGGCGGAAGTGTTGAATCTGGAGTCCGGAGCTAAACAGGTTTTACAAGAAACCTTTGGCTACCAACAGTTTCGCCCCGGCCAGGAAGAAATTATCGACACTGTGCTTTCCGGCCGCGATTGCCTCGTCGTCATGCCCACTGGTGGCGGAAAATCCCTTTGCTATCAAATTCCTGCCTTATTGCTAAACGGCCTTACCGTGGTTGTTTCACCGCTGATTTCGTTGATGAAAGATCAGGTGGATCAACTGCAAGCCAACGGCGTGGCGGCGGCGTGCCTTAACTCGACGCAAACCCGCGAGCAGCAACTTGAAGTGATGACAGGCTGTCGCACCGGGCAAATCCGCCTGCTTTATATCGCGCCGGAACGCCTGATGCTGGATAACTTTCTTGAGCATCTGGCGCACTGGAATCCGGTGTTATTAGCCGTTGATGAAGCGCACTGTATCTCCCAATGGGGCCACGATTTCCGCCCGGAATACGCTGCCCTCGGTCAGCTGCGTCAGCGTTTTCCGACGCTGCCGTTTATGGCGCTGACTGCCACCGCCGACGACACCACACGCCAGGATATTGTCCGCCTGTTGGGGCTGAACGATCCGCTGATTCAAATCAGCAGTTTTGACCGCCCGAACATTCGCTACATGCTGATGGAGAAATTCAAACCGCTCGATCAGTTGATGCGTTATGTACAGGAACAACGCGGTAAGTCGGGGATTATTTACTGTAATAGTCGTGCGAAAGTAGAAGACACAGCTGCGCGTCTGCAAAGCAAGGGAATTAGCGCGGCGGCCTATCATGCCGGGCTGGAAAATAATGTTCGCGCTGATGTGCAGGAGAAATTCCAGCGCGATGACCTGCAAATTGTGGTGGCGACGGTGGCGTTCGGCATGGGCATCAATAAACCAAACGTTCGCTTCGTGGTGCATTTTGATATTCCGCGCAACATTGAATCCTATTATCAGGAAACCGGACGCGCCGGGCGTGATGGCCTGCCCGCGGAAGCGATGCTGTTTTACGATCCGGCGGATATGGCGTGGCTGCGTCGTTGTCTGGAAGAGAAACCGCAGGGGCAGTTACAGGATATCGAACGTCATAAACTCAATGCGATGGGCGCGTTTGCCGAAGCGCAAACTTGCCGTCGTCTGGTGCTGCTGAACTACTTTGGCGAAGGGCGGCAGGAGCCGTGCGGGAACTGCGATATCTGCCTCGATCCGCCGAAACAATACGATGGTTCAACCGATGCTCAGATTGCCCTTTCCACCATTGGTCGTGTGAATCAGCGGTTTGGGATGGGTTATGTGGTGGAAGTGATTCGTGGCGCTAATAACCAGCGTATCCGCGACTATGGTCATGACAAACTGAAAGTCTATGGCATGGGCCGTGATAAAAGCCATGAACATTGGGTGAGCGTGATCCGCCAGCTGATTCACCTCGGCCTGGTGACGCAAAATATTGCCCAGCATTCTGCCCTACAACTGACAGAGGCTGCGCGTCCGGTGCTGCGCGGCGAATCCTCTTTGCAACTTGCCGTGCCGCGTATCGTGGCGCTCAAACCGAAAGCGATGCAGAAATCCTTCGGCGGCAACTACGATCGCAAACTGTTCGCCAAATTACGCAAACTGCGTAAATCGATTGCCGATGAAAGCAATGTCCCGCCGTACGTGGTATTTAACGACGCGACCTTGATTGAGATGGCTGAACAGATGCCGATCACCGCCAGCGAAATGCTCAGCGTTAACGGCGTTGGTATGCGCAAGCTGGAACGCTTTGGCAAACCGTTTATGGCGCTGATTCGTGCGCATGTCGATGGTGACGACGAAGAGTAGTCAGCAGCATAAAAAAGTGCCAGGATGAAGACTCCGTAAAC
Source organism: Escherichia sp. WS1450 (assembly GCF_046487395.1). NCBI lineage: Bacteria > Pseudomonadati > Pseudomonadota > Gammaproteobacteria > Enterobacterales > Enterobacteriaceae > Escherichia > Escherichia sp. WS1450. The sequence continues at coordinate 27,350 of NZ_JBJQJO010000021.1, read as the reverse complement.
GTTTCCCCCGCGAGTCTAATGTATGTTGATGTTATTCCTCACCGTCGCCATGGTGCACATTGTGGCGCTTATGAGCCCCGGTCCCGATTTCTTTTTTGTCTCTCAGACCGCTGTTAGTCGTTCCCGTAAAGAAGCGATGATGGGCGTGCTGGGCATTACCTGCGGCGTAATGGTTTGGGCTGGGATTGCGTTGCTTGGCCTACATTTGATTATCGAAAAAATGGCCTGGCTGCATACGCTGATTATGGTGGGCGGTGGCCTGTATCTCTGCTGGATGGGTTACCAGATGCTACGTGGTGCACTGAAAAAAGAGGCGGTTTCTGCGCCTGCACCACAGGTTGAGCTGGCAAAAAGCGGGCGCAGTTTCCTGAAAGGCTTACTGACCAATCTCGCCAATCCGAAAGCGATTATCTACTTTGGTTCGGTATTCTCGCTGTTTGTCGGCGATAACGTCGGCACCACTGAGCGCTGGGGCATTTTCGCGTTGATTATTATCGAAACACTGGCGTGGTTTACCGTCGTTGCCAGCCTGTTTGCTTTGCCGCAAATGCGCCGTGGTTATCAGCGTCTGGCGAAGTGGATTGATGGTTTTGCCGGGGCGTTATTTGCCGGATTTGGCATTCATTTGATTATTTCGCGTTGATGCCAGACGCGTCATCAGAGTAAGTCGGATAAGGCGTTTACGCCGCATCCGACATTATTTTTCACGCATGCCTCGCCGATGCTAACAGCGCTCCCACCAGCATAAACAACGAGCCGAAAATCTTATTCAGCGCCTTCATCTGCTTTGGTCCTTTAATCCATAGAGCAATCCGTTGAGCAAGGGTGGCGTAACCGATCATCACAATAATATCGACCACAATAGTGGTGACGCCGAGCACGATATACTGCATCAGTTGTGGTTGCTGCGGCATGATGAATTGCGGAAATAGCGCTGCCAGAAACACAATACTTTTGGGATTGGTAAGATTCACAAACACTGCGCGCTGGAACAAATGTCGGCGCGATTGAGTAGAGGCTAGCGATTTAAGGTCAATTGCACCAGCGGCGCGCCATTGCTGTATTCCCAGCCAAATCAAGTAAGCTGCGCCTGCCCACTTCAACACTTCAAACGCAATCACTGAGCGGGAAAATAGCGTCCCCAACCCCACGCCAACCAGCACAATATGAATCGCCAGTCCGGTCTGAAGCCCAGCAATAGACGCCACCGCGCCGCGATAACCGTGGTTGAGCGAGGTGGTCATGGTGTTGATTGCGCCAGAGCCTGGCGACAGGCTTAAAATGATCGATGTCAGCAGGTAGGCAAACCACCATTCTAAGGTCATGATGAACTCCCGGTGTGTCTATTTTTGTGCCACAATACGCTACTGTCGCAGCGTTGTGTCAGGCACGCTTAAAAAAACGATTTTACGTGGTTTAAGAGGCAGATTACCCGATGTTTCAGCAGCAAAAAGACTGGGAAACAAGAGAAAACGCGTTTGCTGCTTTTACCATGGGACCGCTGACTGATTTCTGGCGTCAGCGTGATGAAGCAGAATTTACTGGTGTGGATGACATTCCGGTGCGCTTTGTCCGTTTTCGCGCACAGCACCATGACCGGGTGGTAGTCATCTGCCCGGGGCGTATTGAGAGCTACGTAAAATATGCGGAACTGGCCTATGACCTGTTCCATTTGGGGTTTGATGTCTTAATCATCGACCATCGCGGGCAGGGACGTTCCGGTCGCCTGTTAGCCGATCCGCATCTCGGGCATGTTAATCGCTTTAATGATTATGTTGATGATCTGGCGGCATTCTGGCAACAGGAGGTTCAGCCCGGTCCGTGGCGTAAACGCTATATACTGGCACATTCAATGGGCGGTGCGATCTCCACATTATTTCTGCAACGCCATCCAGGTGTATGTGACGCCATTGCGCTAACTGCGCCAATGTTTGGGATCGTGATTCGTATGCCGTCATTTATGGCACGGCAGATCCTCAACTGGGCCGAAGCGCATCCACGTTTCCGTGATGGCTATGCAATAGGCACCGGGCGCTGGCGCGCGTTGCCGTTTGCTATCAACGTACTGACCCACAGCAGACAGCGATATCGACGTAACTTACGCTTCTATGCTGATGACCCAACGATTCGCGTCGGTGGGCCGACCTACCATTGGGTACGCGAAAGTATTCTGGCTGGCGAACAGGTGTTAGCCGGTGCGGGTGATGACACCACGCCAACGCTTCTCTTACAAGCTGAAGAGGAACGCGTGGTGGATAACCGCATGCACGACCGTTTTTGTGAACTCCGCACTGCCGCGGGCCATCCTGTCGAAGGAGGACGGCCGTTGGTAATTAAAGGTGCGTACCATGAGATCCTTTTTGAAAAGGACGCAATGCGCTCAGTCGCGCTCCACGCCATCGTTGATTTTTTCAACAGGCATAACTCACCCAGCGGAAACCGCTCTACAGAGGTTTAAATTTCTTATGTACCAGGTTGTTGCGTCTGATTTAGATGGCACGTTACTTTCTCCCGACCATACGTTATCCCCTTACGCCAAAGAAACTCTGAAGCTGCTCACCGCGCGCGGCATCAACTTTGTGTTTGCGACCGGTCGTCACCACGTTGATGTGGGGCAAATTCGCGATAATCTGGAGATTAAGTCTTACATGATTACCTCCAATGGCGCGCGCGTTCACGATCTGGATGGCAATCTGATTTTTGCTCATAACCTGGATCGCGACATTGCCAGCGATCTGTTTGGCGTAGTCAACGACAATCCGGACATCATTACTAACGTTTATCGCGACGACGAATGGTTTATGAATCGCCATCGCCCGGAAGAGATGCGCTTTTTTAAAGAAGCGGTGTTCAAATATGCGCTGTATGAGCCGGGATTACTGGAGCCGGAAGGCGTCAGCAAAGTGTTCTTCACCTGCGATTCCCATGAACAACTTCTGCCGCTGGAGCAGGCGATCAACGCTCGCTGGGGCGATCGCGTCAACGTCAGTTTCTCTACCTTAACCTGTCTGGAAGTGATGGCGGGCGGCGTGTCGAAAGGTCATGCGCTGGAAGCGGTGGCGAAGAAACTGGGCTACAGCCTGCAAGATTGTATTGCGTTTGGTGACGGGATGAACGACGCCGAAATGCTGTCGATGGCGGGGAAAGGCTGCATTATGGGCAGTGCGCACCAGCGTCTGAAAGATCTGCATCCGGAACTGGAAGTGATTGGTACTAACGCCGAGGACGCAGTGCCGCATTATCTGCGTAAGCTCTATTTATCGTAATCGTTCTTTATTTGGTCAGTTGTCAACCTGATACTTCGCTACAATGGATACTCGTTAATCAAAGAGTTTTCCATTGTGGCGCTACTTATCATCACCACGATTCTGTGGGCCTTCTCCTTTAGCTTTTATGGCGAGTACCTTGCGGGGCACGTCGATAGCTATTTTGCAGTGCTGGTGCGCGTTGGCCTGGCGGCACTGGTTTTTCTGCCGTTTCTGCGTACCCGTGGCAATAGCCTGAAAACGGTCGGCCTGTATATGCTGGTAGGCGCGATGCAGCTCGGCGTGATGTATATGCTGAGTTTCCGCGCCTATCTCTACCTGACGGTCTCCGAGCTGCTGCTGTTCACCGTACTGACGCCGCTCTACATCACGTTGATTTATGACATCATGAGTCAGCGCCGTCTGCGCTGGGGCTATGCTTTTAGCGCCTTGTTGGCGGTGATTGGTGCCGGGATTATTCGCTATGATCAGGTCACCGACCACTTCTGGACTGGCCTGCTGCTGGTGCAGCTCTCCAATATCACTTTTGCCATCGGCATGGTGGGTTACAAACGTCTGATGGAAACTCGCCCGATGCCGCAGCATAACGCCTTTGCGTGGTTCTATCTTGGCGCGTTCCTGGTGGCGGTGATTGCATGGTTCTTGCTGGGAAATGCGCAGAAAATGCCGCAAACCACGTTGCAATGGGGCATTCTGGTGTTTCTTGGCGTGGTGGCTTCCGGGATTGGCTACTTTATGTGGAACTACGGCGCGACGCAGGTGGACGCCGGAACGCTGGGCATTATGAATAATATGCACGTTCCGGCAGGGCTGCTGGTAAACCTGGCTATCTGGCACCAACAGCCGCACTGGCCAACGTTTATTACAGGCGCGCTGGTGATCCTGGCCTCACTGTGGGTGCATCGTAAGTGGGTCGCTCCGCGCTCTTCACAAACGGCAGATGATCGCAGGCGTGATTGCGCGCTGAGCGAATAAACGCTTCTGTAATCGGCTGACGCTGCTCGCCATCGCGCACGGCGGCGTACAGTCGGCTCCACAAGCCTTCGCCCAGGGTTTTGGTCACCACCAGACCCTGGCGTTCAAAACTCTCCACCACCCAATGCGGTAGTGCGGCAATACCCATCCGCGCGGCAACCATCTGAATCAACAATAAGGTGTTATCGACGCTTTTCAGTGACGGGCTGACGCCTGCTGGCTGAAGAAAATGCCGCCAGACATCCAGTCGACTACGCTGCACCGGATAAATCAACAGCGTCTCGCTGGCGAGATCTTCCGGTGTAATACGCGTTTTCGCCGCCAGCGGATGGTCAGGTGCCAACACCAGACGCACTTCATAATCGAACATCGGCGAATAATGCAGGCCACTGCGCGGCAGAATATCTGACGTCATCACCAGATCCAGCTCGCCCTGTTGCAACGCAGGCTGCGGGTCAAACGTCACGCCCGATTTAAAGTCCATCTCGACCTGCGGCCAGTTCTTATGGAAATTTTCTAACGCGGGCGTCAGCCACTGAATACAGCTATGGCACTCGATGGCAATGCGCAGACGCGTCTGCTGCGGTTCATTGCAGGCTTGCAGTGCCTGGCTGATTTGCGGCAGCACCTGATTTGCCAGTTGCAACAGGATTTCTCCCTGCGGTGTAAAGCGAAGCGGCTGGCTCTTACGCACAAATAGCCGGAAGCCAAGGCGTTGTTCCAGATCGCTAAACTGGTGAGACAGGGCGGATTGCGTCTGATGCAACGTCGCCGCAGCGGCTGCGAGCGAGCCGCAGTTCCGCAACGCTTGTAGCGTTTTCAGATGTTTTACTTCGATCATGAAAGTCCTTCACTTCGGCATGAATAATTTGCGCTTGAGGAATATACAGTAACCGCCAATTATGGATGTGTAAACATCTGGACGGCTAAAATCCTTCGTCTTTTAAATTTATGGTGCGTTGGCTGCGTTTCTTCACCCCGGTCACTTACTTCAGTAAGCTCCCGGGGATGAATAAACTTGCCGCCTTCCCTAAATTCAAAATCCATAGGATTTACATATAATTAGAGGAAGAAAAATGACAATATTGAATCACACCCTCGGTTTCCCTCGCGTTGGCCTGCGTCGCGAGCTGAAAAAAGCGCAAGAAAGTTATTGGGCGGGGAACTCCACGCGTGAAGAACTGCTGGCGGTTGGGCGTGAATTACGTGCCCGTCACTGGGATCAACAAAAGCAGGCGGGTATCGACCTGCTGCCGGTGGGCGATTTTGCCTGGTACGATCATGTACTGACCACCAGTCTGCTGCTGGGTAATGTTCCGCTACGTCATCAGAACAAAGATGGTTCGGTAGATATCGACACCCTGTTCCGTATTGGTCGTGGACGTGCGCCGACTGGTGAACCTGCGGCGGCAGCGGAAATGACCAAATGGTTTAACACCAACTATCACTACATGGTGCCGGAGTTCGTTAAAGGCCAACAGTTCAAACTGACCTGGACGCAGCTGCTGGAGGAAGTGGACGAGGCGCTGGCGCTGGGCCACAAGGTGAAACCTGTGCTGCTGGGGCCGGTTACCTACCTGTGGCTGGGTAAAGTGAAAGGTGAACAGTTTGATCGCCTGAGCCTGCTGAACGACATTCTTCCGATTTATCAGCAAGTGCTGGCAGAACTGGCAAAACGCGGTATTGAGTGGGTACAGATCGACGAACCAGCGCTGGTACTGGAACTACCGCAGGCGTGGCTGGACGCATACAAACCCGCTTACGACGCGCTCCAGGGACAGGTGAAACTGCTGCTGACCACCTATTTTGAAGGCGTAACGCCAAATCTCGACACGATTACTGCGCTGCCTGTTCAGGGTCTGCATGTCGATCTTGTACATGGTAAAGATGACGTTGCTGAACTGCACAAGCGTCTGCCTTCTGACTGGCTGCTGTCTGCGGGTCTGATCAATGGTCGTAACGTCTGGCGCGCCGATCTTACCGAGAAGTATGCGCAAATTAAGGACATTGTCGGCAAACGCGATTTGTGGGTGGCATCTTCCTGCTCACTGCTGCACAGCCCCATCGACCTGAGCGTGGAAACGCGTCTTGATGCAGAAGTGAAAAGCTGGTTTGCCTTCGCCCTGCAAAAATGTCATGAACTGGCACTGCTGCGCGATGCGCTGAACAGTGGTGACACGGCTGCTCTGGCAGAGTGGAGCGCTCCGATTCAGGCGCGTCGTCACTCAACCCGCGTACATAATCCGGCAGTAGAAAAGCGTCTGGCGGCGATCACCGCTCAGGACAGTCAGCGTGCGAATGTCTATGAAGTGCGTGCTGAAGCCCAGCGTGCGCGTTTTAAACTGCCCGCGTGGCCGACCACCACGATTGGTTCCTTCCCGCAAACCACGGAAATTCGTACCCTGCGTCTGGATTTCAAAAAGGGTAATCTCGACGCCAACAACTACCGCACGGGCATTGCGGAACATATCAAGCAGGCCATTGTTGAGCAGGAACGTTTAGGTCTGGATGTGCTGGTGCATGGCGAGGCCGAGCGTAATGACATGGTGGAATACTTTGGCGAGCATCTCGACGGTTTTGTCTTTACGCAAAACGGTTGGGTACAGAGCTACGGTTCCCGCTGCGTGAAGCCGCCGATTGTCATTGGTGACGTTAGCCGCCCGGCACCGATTACCATTGAGTGGGCGAAGTATGCGCAATCGCTGACTGACAAACCGGTGAAAGGGATGCTGACCGGCCCGGTGACCATTCTCTGCTGGTCGTTCCCGCGTGAAGATGTCAGCCGTGAAACCATCGCCAAACAAATTGCGCTGGCGCTGCGTGATGAAGTGGCGGACCTGGAAGCCGCAGGAATTGGCATCATCCAGATTGATGAACCGGCGCTGCGCGAAGGTTTACCGCTGCGTCGCAGCGACTGGGATGCCTATCTCCAGTGGGGCGTGGAGGCTTTCCGTATCAACGCCGCCGTGGCGAAAGATGACACACAAATCCACACTCACATGTGTTACTGCGAGTTCAACGACATCATGGATTCGATTGCGGCGCTGGACGCAGACGTCATCACCATCGAAACCTCGCGTTCCGACATGGAGTTGCTGGAGTCGTTCGAAGAGTTTGATTATCCAAATGAAATCGGTCCTGGCGTCTATGACATTCACTCGCCAAACGTACCGAGCGTGGAATGGATTGAAGCCCTGCTGAAGAAAGCGGCAAAACGCATTCCGGCAGAGCGTCTGTGGGTAAACCCGGACTGTGGCCTGAAAACGCGCGGCTGGCCAGAAACCCGCGCGGCACTGGCGAACATGGTGCAGGCGGCGCAGAATTTGCGACGGGGGTAAAATCCAAACCGGGTGGTAATACCACCCGGTCTTTTCTCATTACAGCGACTTCTTCCCACCATACTGCTTAAACCACTCCAGCATTCGCTGCCAACCATCTTTCGCAGATTCGGCATGATAGCTCGGGCGATAATCGGCGTTGAATGCATGCCCGGCATCCGGGTAGACGATAATCTCTGCTTTCGCATTAGCAGCCCGCAGCGCCTGGCGCATGTTTTCAACGCTCTCCTGCGGAATGCTGTTATCCTGACCACCATATAAGCCGAGAACCGGCGCGTTAAGATCGGTTGCGATATCAACAGGTTGTTTCGGTGAATTCAGCGACTTGTCGCCCGTCAGTTTGCCGTACCACGCCACTGCGGCTTTTAGCTGTGGATTATGCGCGGCATACAGCCAGGTGATACGTCCACCCCAGCAGAATCCGGTGATCATTAAACGATGAACATCGCCGCCGTTGCGGGAAGCCCAACTGGCGACATGATCGAGATCGGCCAGCACCTGCGAGTCAGGCACTTTTGCTACCAGACCGCTAAGCAACGTGGGGATATCGGCAAAATCATTCGGATCGCCTTCGCGGAAGTAAAGTTCAGGTGCGATAGCCAGATACCCCTCCAGCGCCAGACGGCGACAAATGTCGCGGATATGTTCATGCACGCCAAAAATTTCCTGCACTACAATGACCACTGGCAGTGGGCCATCGCTCTGCTTTGGTCTGGCATGGTAAGCAGGCATGTTATCCCCTTGTGAGGGGATAGAGGTGAAGCCCGCCGCAATCGCGTCGTCCGGGGTCTGAACGATGGTTGAAGCGAGAGGCGATGCAGCAGGTGCAAATCCAGATTGTTGTGTTGTTGCCATGGTATTCTCCGTACCCTTATAAAAATGTTGCGCAATGTTAACTATAGTCAGCATGCAACAAATCACATTGCCTGAATCGGCTCATCTTTTATGCAGTCCTGCAGAATGAAGAGTGATTTATGTGATTTGCATCACTTTTGGCGGGTAAATTTATGCAACGCATTTTCGTCATGGTGATGGGTATCACGAAAAAATGTTAAACCCTTCGGTAAAGTGTCTTTTTGCTTCTTCTGACTAAACCGATTCACAGAGGAGTTGTATATGTCCAAGTCTGATGTTTTTCATCTCGGCCTCACTAAAAACGATTTACAAGGGGCTACGCTTGCCATCGTCCCTGGCGACCCGGATCGTGTGGAAAAGATCGCCGCGCTGATGGATAAGCCGGTTAAGCTGGCATCTCACCGCGAATTCACCACCTGGCGTGCAGAGCTGGATGGTAAACCTGTTATCGTCTGCTCTACCGGTATCGGCGGCCCGTCTACCTCTATTGCTGTTGAAGAGCTGGCACAGCTGGGCATTCGCACCTTCCTGCGTATCGGTACAACGGGCGCTATTCAGCCGCATATTAATGTTGGCGATGTTCTGGTTACCACGGCGTCTGTTCGTCTGGATGGCGCGAGCTTGCACTTCGCACCGCTGGAATTCCCGGCTGTCGCTGATTTCGAATGTACGACTGCGCTGGTTGAAGCGGCGAAATCCATTGGCGCGACGACTCACGTTGGCGTGACGGCTTCTTCTGATACCTTCTACCCAGGCCAGGAACGTTACGATACTTACTCTGGTCGCGTAGTTCGTCACTTTAAAGGTTCTATGGAAGAGTGGCAGGCGATGGGCGTAATGAACTATGAAATGGAATCTGCAACCCTGCTGACCATGTGTGCAAGTCAGGGCCTGCGTGCGGGTATGGTGGCGGGCGTTATCGTTAACCGCACCCAGCAAGAGATCCCGAATGCTGAGACGATGAAACAAACTGAAAGCCAAGCGGTGAAAATCGTGGTGGAAGCGGCGCGTCGTCTGCTGTAATCCTCTTCTCCTGTCTGAAGGCCGACGCGTTCGGCCTTTTGTATTTTTGCGTAGCGCCTCGCAGGAAATGCCTTTCCAACTGGACGTTTGTACAGCACAATTCTATTTTGTGCGGGTAAGTTGTTGCGTCAGGAGGCGTTGTGGATTTCTCAATCATGGTTTACGCAGTTATTGCGTTGGTGGGTGTGGCAATTGGCTGGCTGTTTGCCAGTTATCAACATGCGCAGCAAAAAGCCGAGCAATTAGCTGAACGTGAAGAGATGGTCGCGGAGTTAAGCGCGGCAAAACAACAAATTACCCAAAGCGAGCACTGGCGCGCTGAGTGCGAGTTACTCAATAACGAAGTGCGCAGCCTGCAAAGTATTAACACCTCTCTGGAGGCCGATCTGCGTGAAGTAACCACGCGGATGGAAGCCGCACAGCAACATGCTGACGATAAAATTCGCCAGATGATTAACAGCGAGCAGCGCCTCAGTGAGCAGTTTGAAAACCTCGCCAACCGTATTTTTGAGCACAGCAATCGCCGGGTTGATGAGCAAAACCGTCAGAGTCTGAACAGCCTGTTGTCGCCGCTACGTGAACAACTGGACGGTTTCCGCCGTCAGGTTCAGGACAGCTTTGGTAAAGAAGCACAAGAACGCCATACCCTGACCCACGAAATTCGCAATCTCCAGCAGCTCAACGCGCAAATGGCCCAGGAAGCGATCAACCTGACGCGCGCGCTGAAAGGCGACAATAAAACCCAGGGCAACTGGGGCGAGGTAGTATTGACGCGGGTGCTGGAGGCTTCCGGTCTGCGTGAAGGGTATGAATATGAAACCCAGGTCAGCATCGAAAATGACGCCCGCTCGCGGATGCAGCCGGATGTCATCGTGCGGTTGCCGCAGGGAAAAGATGTGGTGATCGACGCCAAAATGACGCTGGTCGCCTATGAACGCTATTTCAACGCCGAAGATGACTACACCCGCGAAAGCGCGCTACAGGAACATATCGCGTCGGTGCGTAACCATATCCGTTTGCTGGGACGCAAAGATTATCAACAGCTGCCGGGGCTGCGAACCCTGGATTACGTGCTGATGTTTATTCCCGTTGAACCCGCTTTTTTACTGGCGCTTGACCGCCAGCCGGAGCTGATCACCGAAGCGTTGAAAAACAATATCATGCTGGTTAGCCCGACCACGCTGCTGGTGGCGCTGCGCACTATCGCCAACCTCTGGCGCTATGAGCATCAAAGTCGTAACGCCCAGAAAATAGCCGATCGCGCCAGCAAGCTGTACGACAAGATACGTTTGTTCGTTGATGACATGTCAGCGATTGGTCAAAGTCTCGACAAAGCGCAGGATAACTATCGCCAGGCAATGAAAAAACTCTCTTCAGGTCGCGGAAATGTGCTGGCGCAGGCAGAAGCGTTTCGCGGTTTAGGGGTAGAAATTAAACGCGAGATTAATACGGATTTGGCTGAACAAGCGGTGAGCCAGGATGAAGAGTATCGACTGCGGTCGGTTCCGGAGCAGCCGAATGATGAAGCTTATCAACGCGATGATGAATATAATCAGCAGTCGCGCTAGCCCATTGGGGGTAGTTAAGCCGGGTAGAAATCTAGGGCATCGACGCCCAATCTGTTACACTTCTGGAACAATTTTTTGATGAGCAGGCATTGAGATGGTGGATAAGTCACAAGAAACGACGCACTTTGGTTTTCAGACCGTCGCGAAGGAACAAAAAGCGGATATGGTCGCCCACGTTTTCCATTCCGTGGCATCAAAATACGATGTCATGAATGATTTGATGTCATTCGGTATTCATCGTTTGTGGAAGCGATTCACGATTGATTGCAGCGGCGTACGCCGTGGGCAGACCGTGCTGGATCTGGCTGGTGGCACCGGCGACCTGACAGCGAAATTCTCCCGCCTGGTCGGAGAAACTGGCAAAGTGGTCCTTGCTGATATCAATGAATCCATGCTCAAAATGGGGCGCGAGAAGCTGCGTAATATCGGTGTGATTGGCAACGTTGAGTATGTTCAGGCGAACGCTGAGGCGCTGCCGTTCCCGGATAACACCTTTGATTGCATCACCATTTCGTTTGGTCTGCGTAACGTCACCGACAAAGATAAAGCACTGCGTTCAATGTATCGCGTGCTGAAACCCGGCGGCCGCCTGCTGGTGCTTGAGTTCTCGAAGCCAATTATCGAGCCGCTGAGCAAAGCCTATGATGCATACTCCTTCCATGTGCTGCCGCGTATTGGCTCACTGGTCGCGAACGACGCCGACAGCTACCGTTATCTGGCAGAATCCATCCGTATGCATCCCGATCAGGATACTCTGAAAGCCATGATGCAGGATGCCGGATTCGAAAGTGTCGACTACTACAATCTGACGGCAGGGGTTGTGGCGTTGCATCGTGGTTATAAGTTCTGACAGGAGACCGGAAATGCCTTTTAAACCTTTAGTGACGGCAGGAATTGAAAGTCTGCTCAACACCTTCCTGTATCGCTCACCCGCGCTGAAAACGGCCCGCTCGCGTCTGTTGGGCAAAGTGCTGCGCGTGGAGGTAAAAGGCTTTTCGACGTCATTGATTCTGGTGTTCAGCGAACGCCAGGTTGATGTACTGGGCGAATGGGCAGGCGATGCTGACTGCACCGTTATCGCTTACGCCAGTGTGTTGCCGAAACTTCGCGATCGCCAGCAGCTTGCCGCCCTGATTCGCAGTGGTGAGCTGGAAGTGCAGGGCGATATTCAGGTGGTGCAAAACTTCGTTGCGCTGGCAGATCTGGCAGAGTTCGACCCTGCGGAACTGCTGGCCCCTTATACCGGTGATATCGCCGCTGAAGGAATCAGCAAAGCCATGCGCGGAGGCGCAAAGTTCCTGCATCACGGCATTAAGCGCCAGCAACGTTATGTGGCGGAAGCCATTACTGAAGAGTGGCGTATGGCACCCGGTCCGCTTGAAGTGGCCTGGTTTGCGGAAGAGACGGCTGCTGTCGAGCGTGCTGTTGATGCCCTGACCAAACGGCTGGAAAAACTGGAGGCTAAATGACGCCAGGTGAAGTACGGCGCCTATATTTCATCATTCGAACTTTTTTAAGCTACGGACTTGATGAACTGATCCCCAAAATGCGTATCACCCTGCCGCTACGGCTATGGCGATACTCATTATTCTGGATGCCAAATCGGCATAAAGACAAACCTTTAGGTGAGCGACTACGACTGGCCCTGCAAGAACTGGGGCCGGTATGGATCAAGTTCGGGCAAATGTTATCAACCCGCCGCGATCTTTTTCCGCCGCATATTGCCGATCAGCTGGCGTTATTGCAGGACAAAGTCGCTCCGTTTGATGGCAAGCTGGCGAAGCAGCAGATTGAAGCTGCAATGGGCGGCTTACCGGTAGAAGCGTGGTTTGACGATTTTGAAATCAAGCCGCTGGCTTCTGCTTCTATCGCCCAGGTTCATACCGCGCGATTGAAATCGAATGGTAAAGAGGTGGTGATTAAAGTCATCCGCCCGGATATTTTGCCGGTTATTAAAGCGGATCTGAAACTTATCTACCGTCTGGCTCGCTGGGTGCCGCGTTTGCTGCCGGATGGTCGCCGTCTGCGCCCAACCGAAGTGGTGCGCGAGTACGAAAAGACATTGATTGATGAACTGAATTTGCTGCGGGAATCTGCCAACGCCATTCAGCTTCGGCGCAATTTTGAAGACAGCCCGATGCTCTACATCCCGGAAGTTTACCCTGACTATTGTAGTGAAGGGATGATGGTGATGGAGCGCATTTACGGCATTCCGGTGTCTGATGTTGCGGCGCTGGAGAAAAATGGCACTAACATGAAATTGCTGGCGGAACGCGGCGTGCAGGTGTTCTTCACTCAGGTCTTTCGCGACAGCTTTTTCCATGCCGATATGCACCCTGGCAACATCTTCGTAAGCTATGAACACCCGGAAAACCCGAAATATATCGGCATTGATTGCGGGATTGTTGGCTCGCTAAACAAAGAAGATAAACGCTATCTGGCAGAAAACTTTATCGCCTTCTTTAATCGCGACTATCGCAAAGTGGCAGAGCTACACGTCGACTCTGGCTGGGTGCCACCAGATACCAACGTTGAAGAGTTCGAATTTGCCATTCGTACGGTCTGTGAACCTATCTTTGAGAAACCGCTGGCCGAAATTTCGTTTGGACATGTACTGTTAAATCTGTTTAATACGGCGCGTCGCTTCAATATGGAAGTGCAGCCGCAACTGGTGTTACTCCAGAAAACCCTGCTCTACGTCGAAGGGGTAGGACGCCAGCTTTATCCGCAACTCGATTTATGGAAAACGGCGAAGCCTTTCCTGGAGTCGTGGATTAAAGATCAGGTCGGTATTCCTGCGCTGGTGAGAGCATTTAAAGAAAAAGCGCCGTTCTGGGTCGAAAAAATGCCAGAACTGCCTGAACTGGTTTACGACAGTTTGCGCCAGGGCAAGTATTTACAGCACAGTGTTGATAAGATTGCCCGCGAGCTTCAGTCAAATCATGTACGTCAGGGACAATCGCGTTATTTTCTCGGAATTGGCGCTACGTTAGTATTAAGTGGCACATTCTTGTTGGTCAGCCGACCTGAATGGGGGCTGATGCCCGGCTGGTTAATGGCAGGTGGTCTGATCGCCTGGTTTGTCGGTTGGCGCAAAACACGCTGATTTTTTCATCGCTCAAGGCGGGCCGTGTAACGTATAATGCGGCCTTGTTTAATCATCATCTACCACAGAGGAACATGTATGGGTGGTATCAGTATTTGGCAGTTATTGATTATTGCCGTCATCGTTGTACTGCTTTTTGGCACCAAAAAGCTCGGCTCCATCGGTTCCGATCTTGGTGCGTCGATCAAAGGCTTTAAAAAAGCAATGAGCGATGATGAACCAAAGCAGGATAAAACCAGTCAGGATGCTGATTTTACTGCGAAAACTATCGCCGATAAGCAGGCGGATACGAATCAGGAACAGGCTAAAACAGAAGACGCGAAGCGCCACGATAAAGAGCAGGTGTAATCCGTGTTTGATATCGGTTTTAGCGAACTGCTATTGGTATTCATCATCGGCCTCGTCGTTCTGGGGCCGCAACGACTGCCTGTGGCGGTAAAAACGGTCGCGGGCTGGATTCGCGCGTTGCGTTCACTGGCGACAACGGTGCAGAACGAACTGACCCAGGAGTTAAAACTCCAGGAGTTTCAGGACAGTCTGAAAAAGGTTGAAAAGGCGAGCCTCACTAACCTGACGCCCGAACTGAAAGCGTCGATGGATGAACTACGCCAGGCCGCGGAGTCGATGAAGCGTTCCTACGTTGCAAACGATCCTGAAAAGGCGAGTGATGAAGCGCACACCATCCACAACCCGGTGGTGAAAGACAATGAAGCTGCGCATGAAGGCGTAACGCCTGCTGCTGCACAAACGCAGGCCAGTTCGCCGGAACAGAAGCCAGAAACCACGCCAGAGCCGGTGGTAAAACCTGCTGCGGACGCTGAACCGAAAACCGCTGCACCTTCCCCTTCGTCGAGTGATAAACCGTAAACATGTCTGTAGAAGATACTCAACCGCTTATCACGCATCTGATTGAGCTGCGTAAGCGTCTGCTGAACTGCATTATCGCGGTGATCGTGATATTCCTGTGTCTGGTCTATTTCGCCAATGACATCTATCACCTGGTATCCGCGCCATTGATCAAGCAGTTGCCGCAAGGTTCAACGATGATCGCCACCGACGTGGCCTCGCCGTTCTTTACGCCGATCAAGCTGACCTTTATGGTGTCGCTGATTCTGTCAGCGCCGGTAATTCTCTATCAGGTGTGGGCGTTTATCGCCCCAGCGCTGTATAAGCATGAACGTCGCCTGGTGGTGCCGCTGCTGGTTTCCAGCTCTCTGTTGTTTTATATCGGCATGGCGTTCGCCTACTTTGTGGTCTTTCCGCTGGCATTTGGCTTCCTTGCCAATACCGCGCCGGAAGGGGTACAGGTATCCACCGACATCGCCAGCTATTTAAGCTTCGTTATGGCGCTGTTTATGGCGTTTGGTGTCTCCTTTGAAGTGCCGGTGGCAATTGTGCTGCTGTGCTGGATGGGAATTACCTCGCCAGAAGACTTACGCAAAAAACGTCCGTATGTGCTGGTTGGCGCATTTGTTGTCGGGATGCTGCTGACGCCGCCGGATGTCTTCTCGCAAACGCTGTTGGCGATCCCGATGTACTGTCTGTTTGAAATCGGTGTCTTCTTCTCACGCTTTTACGTTGGTAAGGGCCGAAACCGGGAAGAAGAAAACGACGCTGAAGCAGAAAGCGAAAAAACTAAAGAATAAACTCAACCGCCCGTCAGGGCGGTTGTCATATGGAGTACAGGATGTTTGATATCGGCGTTAATTTGACCAGTTCGCAATTTGCGAAAGACCGTGATGATGTTGTAGCGCGCGCTTTTGACGCGGGAGTTAATGGGCTACTCATCACCGGCACTAACCTGCGTGAAAGCCAGCAGGCGCAAAAGCTGGCGCGTCAGTATTCGTCCTGTTGGTCAACGGCGGGCGTACATCCTCACGACAGCAGCCAGTGGCAAGCTGCGACTGAAGAAGCGATTATTGAGCTGGCCGCGCAGCCAGAAGTGGTGGCGATTGGTGAATGTGGTCTCGACTTTAACCGCAACTTTTCGACGCCGGAAGAGCAGGAACGCGCTTTTGTTGCCCAGCTACGCATTGCCGCAGAATTAAACATGCCGGTATTTATGCACTGTCGCGATGCTCACGAGCGGTTTATGACATTGCTGGAGCCGTGGCTGGATAAAGTGCCTGGTGCGGTTCTTCATTGCTTTACCGGCACACGCGAAGAGATGCAGGCGTGCGTGGCGCGTGGAATTTATATCGGCATCACTGGTTGGGTTTGCGATGAACGACGCGGACTGGAGCTGCGGGAACTGTTGCCGTTGATTCCGGCGGAGAAATTGCTGATCGAAACTGATGCGCCGTATCTGCTCCCGCGCGATCTCACGCCGAAACCATCATCCCGGCGCAACGAGCCAGCCCATCTGCCCCATATTTTGCAACGAATTGCGCACTGGCGTGGAGAAGATGCCGCATGGCTGGCTGCCACCACGGATGCCAATGTTAAAACACTGTTTGGGATTGCGTTTTAGAGTTTGCGGAACTCGGTGTTCTTCACACTGTGCTTAATCTCTTTATTGATAAGATTAAGTAACAGCATGGAGCGAGCCTCGCCGTCGGGTTCGGTGAAAATGGCCTGAAAACCTTCGAACGCGCCTTCGGTAATAATCACCTTATCACCCGGATAAGGGGTTGCCGGATCGACAATGTCTTTCGGTTTATATACCGATAGCTGATGAATCACCGCCGATGGGACTATCGCTGGCGATGCGCCAAAGCGCACGAAGTGGCTGACACCGCGGGTCGCGTTGATAGTCGTGGTATGAATCACTTCTGGATCAAATTCCACAAACAGGTAGTTGGGGAACAATGGCTCACTGACTGCAGTACGTTTGCCACGCACCATTTTTTCCAGGGTGATCATCGGTGCCAGGCAATTCACAGCCTGTCTTTCGAGGTGTTCCTGGGCACGTTGAAGTTGCCCGCGCTTGCAGTACAGTAAATACCAGGATTGCATAATGACTCTTATCCGTTTAATCGGGGCGCAAGGATAGCAAAAGCTTTACGCTAAGTTAATTATATTCCCCGGTTTGCGTTATACCGTCAGAGTTCACGCTAATTTAACAAATTTACAGCATCGCAAAGATGAACGCCGTATAATGGGCGCAGATTAAGAGGCTACAATGGACGCCATGAAATATAACGATTTACGCGACTTCTTGACGCTGCTTGAACAGCAGGGTGAGCTAAAACGTATCACGCTCCCGGTGGATCCGCATTTGGAAATCACTGAAATTGCTGACCGTACTTTGCGTGCCGGTGGGCCTGCGCTGTTGTTCGAAAACCCTAAAGGCTACTCAATGCCGGTGCTGTGCAACCTGTTCGGTACGCCAAAGCGCGTGGCGATGGGCATGGGGCAGGAAGATGTTTCGGCGCTGCGTGAAGTTGGTAAATTATTGGCGTTTCTGAAAGAGCCGGAGCCGCCAAAAGGTTTCCGCGACCTGTTTGATAAACTGCCGCAGTTTAAGCAAGTATTGAACATGCCGACAAAGCGACTGCGTGGTGCGCCGTGTCAGCAAAAAATTATCTCCGGCGATGACGTCGATCTTCACCGTATCCCCATTATGACCTGCTGGCCGGAAGATGCCGCGCCGCTGATTACCTGGGGGCTGACCGTAACGCGCGGCCCGCATAAAGAGCGGCAGAATCTGGGCATTTATCGCCAGCAGCTAATTGGTAAAAACAAATTGATTATGCGCTGGCTGTCGCATCGCGGCGGCGCGCTGGATTTCCAGGAGTGGTGTGCGGCGCATCCGGGCGAACGTTTCCCGGTTTCTGTGGCACTGGGTGCTGATCCCGCCACAATTCTCGGTGCAGTCACCCCCGTTCCAGATACGCTTTCAGAGTATGCGTTTGCCGGATTGCTGCGCGGCACCAAGACCGAAGTGGTGAAGTGTATCTCCAATGACCTTGAAGTGCCCGCCAGTGCGGAGATTGTGCTGGAAGGGTATATCGAACAAGGCGAAACTGCGCCGGAAGGGCCGTATGGCGACCACACCGGTTACTATAACGAAGTTGATAGTTTCCCGGTATTCACCGTGACGCATATTACCCAGCGTGAAGATGCGATTTACCATTCCACCTATACCGGGCGTCCGCCTGATGAGCCTGCGGTACTGGGCGTGGCGTTGAACGAAGTGTTTGTGCCGATTCTGCAAAAACAGTTCCCGGAAATTGTCGATTTTTACCTGCCGCCGGAAGGCTGCTCTTATCGCCTGGCGGTAGTGACGATCAAAAAACAGTACGCCGGACACGCGAAGCGCGTCATGATGGGCGTCTGGTCGTTCTTACGCCAGTTTATGTACACTAAATTTGTGATCGTTTGCGATGATGACGTCAACGCACGCGACTGGAACGATGTGATTTGGGCGATTACCACCCGTATGGACCCGGTGCGGGACACGGTGTTGGTCGAAAATACGCCTATTGATTATCTGGATTTTGCCTCGCCTGTGTCCGGGCTGGGTTCAAAAATGGGGCTGGATGCCACGAATAAATGGCCAGGGGAAACCCAGCGTGAATGGGGACGTCCCATCAAAAAAGATCCGGATGTTGTCGCGCATATTGACGCCATCTGGGATGAACTGGCTATTTTTAACAACGGTAAAAGCGCCTGATGCGCGTTTGTTTTGCCCTATTTATCGATCCGACAGAGAAAGCGCATGACAACCTTAAGCTGTAAAGTGACCTCGGTAGAAGCTATCACGGATACCGTATATCGTGTCCGAATCGTACCAGACGCGGCCTTTTCTTTTCGTGCTGGTCAGTATTTGATGGTAGTGATGGATGAGCGCGACAAACGTCCGTTCTCAATGGCTTCGACGCCGGATGAAAAAGGTTTCATCGAGCTGCATATTGGCGCTTCTGAAATCAACCTTTACGCGAAAGCAGTCATGGACCGCATTCTTAAAGATCATCAAATCGTGGTCGATATTCCCCACGGAGAAGCGTGGCTGCGTGATGATGAAGAACGTCCGATGATTTTGATTGCGGGTGGCACCGGGTTCTCTTATGCGCGCTCGATTTTGCTGACGGCGCTGGCGCGTAACCCAAACCGTGATATCACCATTTACTGGGGCGGGCGTGAAGAGCAGCATCTTTATGATCTCTCCGAGCTTGAGGCGCTTTCGCTTAAGCATCCAGGTTTGCAAGTGGTGCCGGTGGTTGAACAACCGGAAGCGGGCTGGCGTGGGCGTACTGGCACCGTGTTAACGGCGGTATTGCAGGATCACGGTACGCTGGCAGAGCATGATATCTATATTGCCGGACGTTTTGAGATGGCGAAAATTGCCCGTGACCTGTTTTGCAGTGAGCGTAATGCGCGGGAAGATCGCCTGTTTGGCGATGCGTTTGCATTTATCTGAGATATAAAAAACCCGCCCCTGACAGGCGGGAAGAACGGCAACTAAAACTTTATACAGTGGCATTTAGATCTATGTCGCATCCGGCATTCGGCACACGATGCCTGATGCGACGCTGGCGCGTCTTATCAGGCCTACATTGGTGCAGGATCGGTAGACCGGATAAGGCGTTCACGCCGCATCCGGCAAGTGGTTAAACCCGCTCAAACACCGTTGCAATACCCTGACCCAGACCGATACACATCGTCGCCAGACCAAACTGAACGTCTTTGTGTTCCATCAGATTCAGCAGCGTGGTGCTGATACGCGCACCGGAACAACCCAGCGGATGACCCAGCGCGATCGCGCCACCGTTGAGGTTGATCTTCTCGTCAATCTGCTCCATTAGCCCCAGATCTTTAATACATGGCAGGATCTGCGCGGCAAAAGCTTCATTCATTTCAAACACGCCGATATCACTGGCAGAAAGCCCCGCTTTTTTCAGCGCCAGCTTCGAGGCCGGAACCGGGCCGTAACCCATAATCGATGGGTCACAACCAACGACCGCCATCGAACGCACGCGGGCGCGCGGCTTAAGACCTAATTCATGGGCGCGGCTTTCACTCATCACCAGCATGGCAGCTGCGCCATCGGAAAGCGCAGAAGATGTACCCGCCGTTACCGTACCGCTGACGGGATCAAACGCCGGACGCAGCGTGGCGAGGGCTTCCACGGTGGTTTCCGGGCGAATCACTTCGTCGTAATTAAACTGCTTCAGGACGCCGTCGGCATCGTGACCACCGGTCGGGATAATTTCATTTTTAAATGCACCCGACTGCGTGGCAGCCCAGGCGCGGGCGTGTGACCGCGCGGCAAAGGCATCCTGCATTTCACGGTTGATACCGTGCATACGCGCCAGCATTTCTGCCGTTAAGCCCATCATGCCCGCCGCTTTGGCGACATTGCGGCTCAGGCCGGGGTGAAAATCGACGCCGTGACTCATCGGCACATGGCCCATATGCTCCACGCCGCCAACCAGACATGCCTGCGCATCGCCGGTCATGATCATTCGTGCTGCATCATGCAGTGCCTGCATGGATGAACCACACAAGCGATTGACGGTAACCGCCGGGACAGAGTGTGGTACTTCTGCCAGCAGCGCCGCGTTACGGGCGATATTAAAACCCTGCTCCAGTGTCTGCTGCACACAACCCCAGTAAATATCGTCGAGGGCCGCCGCTTCCAGCGCCGGGTTACGCGCCAGCAGGCTACGCATTAAATGAGCGGAGAGATCTTCTGCACGCACGTGACGAAAAGCACCGCCCTTCGAACGGCCCATCGGGGTGCGAATTGCATCGACAATGACAACCTGTTCCATTGTGACTCCTTAAGCCGTTTTCAGGTCGCCAACCGGACGGGCTGGCTCAACCGGGGGATAGTACGGTTCGTTATGACGCGCTTTATTACGCAGACCTTCCGGCACTTCATACAGCGGGCCGAGGTGCTGATATTGCTGTGCCATATCGAGGTATTTTGCGCTACCGAGGGTGTCCAGCCAGCGGAACGCACCACCGTGGAACGGAGGGAAGCCCAGGCCGTAGACCAGCGTCATATCCGCTTCTGCCGGAGTGGCGATAATGCCTTCTTCCAGACAGCGCACCACTTCGTTGACCATCGGGATCATCATGCGGGCGATAATCTCTTCTTCGCTGAAATCGCGCTTCGGCTGGCTCACTTCTGCCAGCAGGTCGTCAACAGCGGCGTCTTCTTCTTTCTTCGGCTTACCTTTACTGTCTTCTTTATAACGCCAGAAACCGAGGCCGTTCTTCTGACCAAAGCGGTTGGCATCAAACAGCGCGTCGATGGCATCGCGATAATCTTTCTGCATCCGCTGCGGGAAGCCTGCTGCCATGACAGCCTGGGCATGATGCGCGGTGTCAATGCCCACAACGTCCAGCAGATATGCCGGACCCATAGGCCAGCCAAACTGTTTTTCCATCACTTTGTCGATCTTGCGGAAATCCGCGCCGTCGCGCAGCAGCTGGCTGAAACCCGCGAAGTAGGGGAACAGCACGCGGTTAACGAAGAATCCGGGGCAGTCGTTAACCACAATCGGCGTTTTGCCCATCTTGCTCGCCCAGGCGACGACTTTCGCGATGGTTTCGTCGGAGCTTTTCTCGCCGCGAATAATTTCTACCAACGGCATCCGGTGTACCGGGTTAAAAAAGTGCATTCCGCAGAAGTTTTCCGGACGTTCCAGCGCGTTGGCCAGCTCGCTGATAGGAATGGTTGAAGTGTTAGACGCCAGCACGGTATCCGGGCGTACTTTTTGCTCGGTTTCTGCCAGCACGGCTTTTTTCACTTTCGGGTTTTCGACAACCGCTTCTACCACAACATCCACGCGGTCAAATCCGGCGTAGTCGAGCGTTGGGTGGATCGTGGAGATCACGCCAGCCAGTTTCAGACCATCGATCTTGCCGCGCTCAAGCTGCTTGTTCAGCAGTTTCGCGGCTTCGGTCATGCCGAGGGTTAACGACTTGTCGTTGATATCTTTCATGACAACCGGTACGCCTTTCCACGCAGACTGGTAAGCGATGCCGCCACCCATAATGCCTGCGCCCAGCACAGCGGCCTGTTTCGGGGTTTCAACGTCTTTGGTGAGTTTCTTCGCTTTGCCTTTTACATATTGATCGTTAAGGAAAATGCCGACCAGTGCGCGAGCTTCGTTGGTATGCGCCAGCGGGACAAAACTTTTGTTTTCCAGATTTAAGGCTTCTTCACGACCAAAACGGGCCGCCGCTTCAATGGTTTTTACTGCGGTGATGGGGGCCGGATAATGTTTCCCCGCCGTTTGTGCGACCATCCCTTTAGCGATGGTGAAACTCATGGTGGCTTCAATCTTGCTCAGTTTTAGCGGTTCCAGCTTCGGCTGACGTTTCGCTTTCCAGTCGAGGTCGCCGTTAATGGCCTGGCGTAAAATCGCCATCGCCCCTTCAACCAGTTTTTCTGCTTTGACTACACCATCCACCAGACCGATTTTCAGCGCCTGATCCGCGCCGACATCTTTACCGGCGGCAATGATTTCCAGCGCACTGTCAGCGCCCAGCATACGTGGCATACGTACAGAACCGCCAAAGCCCGGCATGATGCCCAGTTTGGTTTCCGGCAGACCGATGCGCAGATCCGGCGTCGCCAGACGATAATCGGTCGCCAGCACGCATTCGCAGCCACCGCCCAGCGCATAGCCGTTGACGGCAGCAATGGTCGGCACCGGGAGATCTTCCAGGCGATTAAACACGCTATTGGCAAAGTGCAGCCACTGACTTAACTGTTCTTCAGGAACGAGGAACAGGGACAAAAATTCGGTGATATCAGCACCGACGATAAAGGCTGCTTTGTTCGAACGCAGCAGCAGCCCTTTTAGATCTGATTGCTGTTCCAGCACGCCGATGGCCTCGCCGAGGCTGGCGACGGTCGCAGTGTCGAGTTTATTAACTGAACCTGGGGCATCAAATACCAGTTCGGCAATGCCATCTTCCAGCCAGTCAAGGTACAGGGTGTCGCCTTTGTAAAGCATGTCAGTCTCCTGAATCCGCAAGGTGATCTGGTCGTACCAGATGCATCGAAGTGTGTATTTTGTGTTAAAAATATGCAAATAAAAGATTAAAGAAATGCCGATCTGATCACGCTCGGCAGAAATCACGCTCTGGATGAACGATGTGCTAAGATGCGGAGACTTAAGGTCAAAAAAACAGAAGGGTAAAAAATGGAATCACTGGCCTCGCTCTATAAAAATCATATAGCTACCTTACAAGAACGGACTCGCGATGCGCTGGCGCGCTTCAAACTGGATGCGTTACTTATTCACTCCGGCGAACTGTTCAACGTTTTTCTCGACGATCATCCCTATCCGTTTAAAGTGAACCCGCAATTCAAAGCGTGGGTGCCGGTAACTCAGGTGCCAAACTGCTGGCTGCTGGTGGATGGCGTGAACAAGCCGAAACTGTGGTTTTATCTGCCGGTTGATTACTGGCACAACGTCGAACCGCTGCCGACCTCCTTCTGGACTGAAGATGTAGAAGTGATCGCGCTGCCGAAAGCCGATGGCATTGGTAGCCTGCTGCCTGCTGCGCGCGGGAATATCGGTTATATCGGTCCGGTGCCGGAGCGTGCGCTGCAACTGGGTATTGAGGCCAGCAATATCAACCCGAAAGGGGTGATCGACTACCTGCATTACTACCGCTCCTTCAAAACCGAGTACGAACTGGCCTGTATGCGTGAAGCGCAGAAAATGGCGGTCAACGGTCATCGCGCGGCAGAAGAAGCGTTCCGTTCTGGCATGAGCGAGTTCGATATCAATATTGCCTATCTGACCGCGACCGGTCATCGTGATACCGACGTACCTTACAGCAACATTGTGGCGCTTAACGAACACGCTGCGGTGTTGCATTACACCAAACTGGACCACCAGGCACCGGAAGAGATGCGCAGCTTCCTGCTGGATGCCGGGGCCGAATATAACGGCTATGCGGCTGACCTGACCCGTACCTGGTCGGCAAAAAGCGACAACGACTACGCACAGCTGGTGAAAGACGTAAATGATGAACAACTTGCGCTGATCGCCACCATGAAAGCAGGCGTCAGCTATGTGGATTACCACATTCAGTTCCATCAGCGCATCGCTAAATTGCTGCGTAAACATCAAATCATCACCGATATGAGTGAAGAAGCGATGGTCGAAAACGATCTCACCGGACCGTTTATGCCGCACGGTATCGGCCATCCGCTGGGCCTGCAGGTGCATGACGTAGCCGGTTTTATGCAGGATGATAGCGGTACGCACCTCGCGGCACCGGCAAAATATCCGTACCTGCGCTGCACCCGTATTCTCCAGCCGGGCATGGTGTTAACCATCGAACCGGGTATCTACTTCATCGAATCGCTGCTGGCACCGTGGCGTGACGGGCAGTTCAGCAAACACTTCAACTGGCAGAAAATTGAAGCACTGAAACCGTTCGGCGGCATTCGTATCGAAGACAACGTGGTGATCCACGAAAACAACGTGGAAAACATGACCCGGGATCTGAAACTGGCGTGATGGAAAGCTGGTTAATTCCTGCGGCACCGGTCACGGTCGTTGAAGAGATCAAAAAGAGCCGCTTCATAACGATGTTGGCGCATACCGATGGCGTTGAGGCGGCGAAAGCGTTTGTTGAATCGGTGCGAGCAGAACACCCCGATGCCCGCCACCATTGCGTGGCGTGGGTGGCGGGTGCGCCGGATGATTCTCAACAGCTGGGTTTCTCTGACGATGGGGAGCCGGCGGGAACGGCAGGTAAACCGATGCTCGCCCAGCTAATGGGCAGCGGCGTCGGGGAAATTACCGCTGTGGTAGTGCGCTACTACGGCGGCATATTGCTTGGCACCGGTGGGTTAGTGAAAGCGTATGGTGGCGGCGTGAATCAGGCGCTGCGCCAGCTAACGACCCAACGCAAGACGCCATTAACCGAATATACTTTGCAATGTGAATATAGTCAGTTAACCGGCATTGAAGCGTTGCTGGGGCAGTGTGACGGCAAAATTATCAACAGTGATTATCAGGCATTCGTTCTGCTGCGGGTGGCGCTTCCGGCGGCGAAAGTGGCTGAATTTTCCGCAAAGCTGGCGGATTTTAGCCGTGGTTCATTGCAATTGTTAGCGATTGAAGAATAATCCCCACTTCGTTTTGCAGAACTAAGGAAGCGGCAGAGATGCATTTTCGCGCCATTACCCGAATCGTTGGACTACTGGTCATCTTATTTTCAGGGACCATGATTATCCCTGGGCTGGTAGCACTCATCTACCGGGATGGAGCGGGCCGCGCTTTTACCCAGACCTTTTTTGTCGCCCTCGCCATTGGCTCTATGCTGTGGTGGCCGAACCGCAAAGAGAAGGGCGAACTGAAATCCCGTGAGGGGTTTCTGATAGTGGTGCTGTTCTGGACCGTGCTGGGTAGCGTCGGTGCGCTCCCTTTTATCTTCTCGGAAAGCCCGAACCTCACGATTACCGATGCGTTTTTTGAATCTTTCTCTGGCCTGACCACCACCGGGGCCACTACGCTGGTGGGGCTGGATTCGCTCCCTCACGCCATCCTCTTTTATCGCCAGATGCTGCAATGGTTTGGCGGGATGGGGATCATCGTGTTGGCGGTTGCGATACTGCCTATCCTCGGCGTGGGTGGGATGCAGCTCTATCGCGCAGAAATGCCCGGCCCGCTGAAAGATAACAAAATGCGCCCGCGAATTGCGGAAACGGCGAAAACCCTGTGGTTGATTTATGTCTTGCTGACCGTCGCCTGTGCGCTGGCGTTGTGGTTTGCCGGAATGGATGCCTTTGATGCCATCGGCCATAGCTTTGCGACTATCGCTATTGGCGGCTTCTCGACACATGATGCCAGTATCGGTTATTTCGATAGCCCGACTATTAACACTATCATTGCTATCTTCCTGCTGATCTCCGGCTGTAACTACGGTCTGCACTTTTCACTGTTAAGTGGGCGTAGTCTGAAGGTTTATTGGCGCGATCCGGAATTTCGAATGTTTATCGGCGTACAGTTTACGCTGGTGGTTATTTGTACCCTCGTACTGTGGTTTCATAATGTCTACAGTTCGGCGCTGATGACAATTAACCAGGCGTTTTTCCAGGTGGTATCGATGGCGACAACCGCCGGGTTTACGACTGACAGCATTGCCCGCTGGCCGCTCTTTTTGCCGGTACTGCTTTTATGTTCAGCTTTTATCGGCGGTTGCGCCGGGTCAACGGGCGGTGGCCTGAAAGTGATCCGCATCCTGCTGCTGTTTAAGCAGGGGAACCGTGAGCTGAAACGACTGGTGCATCCGAACGCCGTCTATAGCATTAAGCTGGGGAATCGCGCACTGCCGGAACGTATCCTCGAAGCCGTTTGGGGATTTTTCTCCGCCTATGCATTGGTGTTTATTGTCAGTATGCTGGCGATTATCGCCACGGGCGTGGATGACTTTTCTGCCTTTGCCTCAGTTGTTGCGACATTGAATAACCTGGGGCCAGGGCTTGGCGTGGTTGCTGATAACTTTACCAGTATGAACCCGGTGGCTAAATGGATCCTGATTGCCAACATGCTGTTTGGTCGTCTTGAGGTCTTTACATTGCTGGTGCTCTTTACCCCGACTTTCTGGCGTGAATGATGGAGTAATACGTGAAAACATTAATTCTTTTCTCAACAAGGGACGGACAAACGCGCGAGATTGCCTCCTACCTGGCTTCGGAACTGAAAGAACTGGGGATCCAGGCGGATGTCGCCAATGTGCACCGCATTGAAGAACCACAATGGGAAAACTATGACCGTGTGGTCATTGGTGCTTCTATTCGCTATGGTCACTACCACTCTGCGTTCCAGGAATTTGTTAAAAAGCATGCGACGCGGCTGAATTCGATGCCGAGCGCCTTTTACTCCGTAAACCTGGTGGCGCGTAAACCGGAGAAGCGTACTCCACAGACCAACAGCTACGCGCGGAAGTTTCTGATGAGTTCACAATGGCGTCCCGATCGCTGTGCCGTCATTGCCGGGGCGCTGCGTTATCCACGTTACCGCTGGTACGACCGTTTTATGATCAAGCTAATTATGAAGATGTCAGGCGGTGAAACGGATACGCGTAAAGAAGTTGTCTATACCGATTGGGAGCAGGTGGCGAATTTCGCCCGAGAAATCGCCCATTTAACCGACAAACCGACGCTGAAATAAGCATAAAGAATAAAAAATGCGCGGTCAGAAAATTATTTTAAATTTCCTCTTGTCAGGCCGGAATAACTCCCTATAATGCGCCACCACTGACACGGAACAACGGCAAACACGCCGCCGGGTCA
>NZ_JBJQJO010000020.1:0-96109 GCF_046487395.1 Escherichia sp. WS1450 | reverse complement strand
GAATTCAGGGGTGAAAGTACGTTTGGTTTTCTTGTTCATTAAGTCACCTGTTTTGTGTTGTGGTGAGGATATCACCTTTAATCAGGTGGCCAAATTTACTGTGCCACTACAAACCGCTATGAACGCGATAAAAAGGCCCGAGATAAAGTGGTCGAACATCATGGATGCCAGTGCAACGTATGCGGCGTTGATCTGGTGAAGATCTATGGCGATATCGCAGAAGGCTTTATCCATGTGCATCACCTGGTGCCGCTTTCAGCCATTAAAGAGGATTACCAGCTGGATCCAGTTAATGATTTGCTTCCTGTGTGCCCTAATTGCCATGCGATGTTGCACCGACGCAAACCACCGTTTTCGCCGGAGCAGTTAAAAGCGTTGATGGATGCAAATAAATCAAATTAATGAACGCTCACCTTTCGCGCCAAAACTGCAAAATTGCTTCTACAAACCTGTCAGAAATAATCCCCCGACGGGCTGCCGCGCTGAAATGACTGCTTCGCAGTGCCGTCGTCCAGTTCTCCGGTGACCGGTACGCTGAACCGTAATATCCCGTGCTTAAATCGTCTGGATCTTCATCAGGCGCGTTCGTCAGTCCTCTTGCACCTTGTTGCTGGAAGTCGACGAAAATAATATTGGCTAAAACATTATTTTGATAATTGCCATAAATAACTTCATACGCATGAGGGAAATTTTCTTTCCAGTATCAGGTGGTATCGCCACAAAACCACGGCGCGTCAGTAATTTTATTAAGCTGAGAATGGTATTGTTTTAGATCCCTACGAAAGGCTTCAACCATATGATTAAAGTGTTGAGGGTGTGACGCGTAGTCACTGGTCATTAAGTCAAATTCGCCTTGCATCCAGCATACGCCGAGGAATTTGTTCTGCGGATTTTTTGCCAGTGCGGCTCGCGTTCTGCTGACTAAATCCTGGTATAGCGGAGTATCCGTTCCCCAACGACAAGCATCATGGCTGGCTCCGTGCCGTTCTGAATATGTCCCTTCGCTGCCCGCGGTAAAAGCCGATCCGCCACGGCAACACGGAACGATGAGAACCCCTGCATTATCAGGAATAGAGGGCAGTAATTTCCGTGCAATATGCAGTGCCTGGCCAACGGTGCCGTACTGTGTTTGATGATTCGTTGCCAGAGGATGTTGATAACCCTGCATATCCTGAACATCGTGTGGGCAGTGAGTCAGTGGAATAATGTCGTTAAAGTGACATGACGGGCCTCCGGGATGCGTATGCGCAAATCTCGCTAATTGTTTAATTCTGGGATGAGGCGCATCTTCCCTGTCCGGTAATGGCAGTCCTTCGCCATACGCCATGGCATTAGACTGACCAGCAACGGTAAGAACATAGTAATAATCGGGCGATATTATTGCGTTCATATAATTTTCGCGTAATACAAATGACAAATTGATAGCAGGGCCCCTTTACCGGGGCCCTGAAGCGTTAGTTTTGTACTGTGACTTTATTATCCTTCACAGAAATTAAAACTGAATCCGTCACCGCTTTGCCGCCTGCAGTTTCACCGCCAATAATTAATAAACTATTATTCCAGGGCAATGATACTCCGTAGGCCCGACCTCGCGATAATTCACCAGATTTATCCCATTTTCCGTTATGCCAAAGATGAATATCAGCGCTATATGATTTTTTCAGGCCTTCATGCGCATAGTTCTTACCGTTTTGGTAATTTTCCCGTGAACCTTTGAATCCGGCCCCTCCGGCAAATATCAGTGAGTCATTGCTCATGCCTGCAAAACCGCCAGCGACGCCATCTGGTGATGCGACGGGAGCAAGCTTATTCCATTTTAAATTATTACCGGTGAAATCAAGTTCAAATACGGCATCCGTTCGCAATCCTGGTTTGGCTTCGCCATTAATAAGCCAGGTTTTATCACCTTTACTCACAACCGCCGCACCAGCCGTCCCGTACCAGGGAGATTCGCCAGCGTAACTCCATTGCTGTGTTGAGGGATCAAAAGACAACAGAAACTTATTGAAGAAATAATCTTCTGCTTTTTTGTCAAAATAGTGGGCGTTGATTTTATCTATAGCGGTTGAATCTTTTCCAGCCTCGTTGAGATCTTCAAAATAGCCATTGAAGATATTCTGGTTAACACCGCCAGTAACATAAGCCTTGCCGTTGTGTACAAAAGTCACATGGCCCGCCATGCCCATCGGCGCGTGCGACATCAATTTAACCCAGCTATTGGTTTTGGGGTTGTATTTGTGTACGTCATTAAATACCTGAGTCAAGCCCTCGCTGTTTTTGCCAATGCCGCCAAACACATACAGATTGCCATCAATAAATGCAGAGGTTGCTTGATCTCTCGGTCCACCAGGGAATGCAGCTAACGCTGTCCATTTTTTATCTTTGGCCTGTGTATCCAGCTTGTACCATGCTGTACCTGCGCTACCTAAACCAATGTAGACAGTGTCGTTATCAATTGCTCCGGTACCACTTTTAAATGGCACAGGAGTTTCCGGTAATACAGACGCGTTTGCGGCAAATGAAGCCATCATGATAGCAAGCGCCATTATTGTTTTATTCATTGTGACTGTCTCCTGTCTACTACAGTTTAAATGACACACCAATGCGATAACTGTTTTCCGATAAATTATCTCTGCCGTTGTAAACACCCTGACGGTCAAGGTAGTCATATTCTATGTATGGCGTAATATCGGGCGTCATATGGTATTGTAGAACAAATGCATTTTCCGTCGCCCATTTCTTGCGGTTTGCATAGCGATAATCGTTCTGTTTGCTGTATAGCGTCGTTTGCCATGCGAAGGTGAAATCACTATTAATATGGTAAGTGACATATCCATCCCAACGATGAACGTTATCACGAGACATATCACCGGATAAGTCTTGTTGTCGGTAAGCTTTCCAGTCGTAACGATAACGAATGCCAAAATTAAGATCTTTTGTCGCGTCCCAGGACAGTTTTACGTAGGGTCCGTAGCGTGTGCCGTTGCTGCTAAAATGCGTTAACATTCCCGGGCGCACCGTCCATTGATCATCAAGTTTAATCGCGTAATTAACTTCAACCTGAACATCATTGAGTGCGGCATTTTCCTTTTTATTATCATGAATGGTATTCCAGGTATTACTTTCCATGCTTGCCCACCATCCATTTTGCCATCCCTCACTGACTTTGAGTCGAGTCTCATAGGCATGGCTTCCGCTACGATATCCACCTCGTACGTCCAGTGTCGCAGCCTGAGAAATTAATGGTGACGAAAAGCACAGTAATAATACGCCAGAAAGTATTTTAGCCTTTTTCATAAATTTCACTCATTTGTAGGATACAGAAAGCAATACAAAGCCCGCATAAACAATTAGCATTTATGTTGTGTAATATTTTTTGCCAGGCTTATAGTGTCTTTGGCAACGGGTAGCTTATTTTATATTTTTTGTATAAGGTCTCCTGTGAAAATTCTCTTTCCACATTATTTAAATAAACAGAGAACCAGATTAAATACCTGAGTATAAAATCTCTTCTGATGTTTAATTGATTTGAATGTTCGTAAGCTATATCACTTACTCAATCCATTTTACCCAGAGTCATAAAATAGAGTGTCTGTTGATCTCATTTTCATATTCCTTTCAGACTGAAGTGCGTTTTCATCACCCGATGAGAAAGAACTGAAGTGATGTTTGCCATAGATTGCGAGATGCCCTGTCTCATTGACTATCGTGGTGCACCTTTATACCTATTATACCAGATCAAAAATCACGCAATCCATACAACAAAACCAGATTTGCAATTCGTGTCACAAAATATGTCGATCTTTTTCTAAGAGGCAGATGCCATGTGAAGCCAGACGAACACTTGCGATGGTCTTCAAAAACTAAAGATTTTATTTTAACTATCTGTTTTATAAATAATTTACTTAGAATCTAAACAAAGAAAGCTTTGCAAGCTAACTCAGTGAGCGTGGTGAAAACAAGTGTTTACCCGCCATCAGGCTGATCATAATTCTCACCATGAAATATGTTTCCTGATTTGTGGCTTGTAACTGGTCGCTTCTGAAGTCGATCTGGAGAGGCTTGTTGATGTTGGTGTTTTCAGGATGATGTTTCACTTAGTTTGTTTGCCGTATCGCCCGGCGAATAGCTGTGATTGAGGAAGGTTTAAGTCGCAGTGACCAAAGCCATATTTACCCACGAATGTAGATGAAAAAGCGTCTCCTGCGTTCCCCCATATCTCCAGGATAAAAAGGAATGTAACAATCTCATGGCGTAAGCTGACGAACCAGGCAGGAATAATCGCTAGGGACCTAAGCATTAGTATGATAATAGCCACTAAGAAATTACTGTGTTCCATGAAATAGCCATTTTGTGGCAAATGGAGTTGACTAATAATGTCATATGTGAGACGGCTAGTTGAACGAATATTAAATTTTGCTGATTTTTTTATGTTGATTTTACTTGTTACAGAACATATCACATGATATATAGATAAGATTAGTTGCATTAATGATGAGGGTTATTATTAGATTCGTATCAGATTGATAAATATATAAAGGTACATAGCATGCAAGAGCATGGCGTTTGTATGGCAAAGTTATTATAAGTAACTATCGCTACTCCATTTAAGTTCGCTCAGAAGAACTGGTCCACTTACGTTAGTTATTAAGCAAACGTTCGCTTTTATAAACATAATCAGGATTAAAATGTTGGATTATTGCTAACCCAGCACAGCTAGTGCGCGTCTGTAATTATAAGGGAAAACGATGAAGAATAAGGCTGATAACAAAAAAAGGAACTTCCTTACCCATAGTGAAATCGAGTCACTCCTTAAAGCAGCAAATACCGGGCCTCATGCAGCACGTAATTATTGTCTGACTTTGCTTTGTTTTATTCATGGTTTCCGGGCGAGTGAAATTTGTCGATTGAGGATTTCGGATATTGATCTTAAGGCAAAGTGTATATATATCCATCGATTAAAAAAAGGCTTTTCAACAACGCACCCGCTATTGAACAAAGAAGTTCAGGCTTTAAAAAACTGGTTGAGTATCCGTACTTCGTATCCGCATGCTGAGAGCGAGTGGGTATTTTTATCACGTAAGGGGAATCCGCTTTCTCGGCAACAGTTTTACCATATTATCTCGACTTCTGGTGGTAATGCCGGGTTATCACTGGAGATTCATCCGCACATGTTACGCCATTCGTGTGGTTTTGCTTTGGCGAATATGGGAATAGATACGCGACTTATCCAGGATTATCTTGGGCATCGCAATATTCGTCATACTGTCTGGTATACCGCCAGTAATGCAGGGCGTTTTTACGGCATCTGGGATAGAGCCAGAGGGAGACAGCGTCACGCTGTTTTATAGAGATGGATGGGATACCAGGGATGGTGTTAAAAAACACATTATTCTTACGATATATCAAAAATGATTAACCATTTATTAATTGATGTTATTGTAAGTGTGATTCTTAATTATCATAATAAACATTAAGTTAACCATATCCATACAAAATACAATGGTTTATGTTCTTCAAAATAAATAAACAAAATCATTCATAAATTTACACATCACTTAAATTCTCCTGTTTCCACACTTTTTTCTTTATTTTTTAAGCAACTGGAAGTTAATCCTCTGCAATCTATTGTTATATTGAATCAAATCAATGAAAATAGATGTTGTCACATCAGTGATATTTTATTTTTGTATGATATTTAATGTAATTGACTGATAGCCACATCACTTCGTGTGTGGTTATCTTTTTATCTATTGGGCTAATTTTGACCGATTGAGGTTTCCTATAGGTATTCATTCAAATATATCTCAGTTAGGAGTACTACTATTGTGAGTAAACGTCGTTATCTTACCGGTAAAGAAGTTCAGGCCATGATGCAGGCGGTTTGTTACGGGGCAACGGGAGCCAGAGATTATTGTCTTATTCTGTTGGCATATCGGCATGGGATGCGTATTAGTGAACTGCTTGATCTGCATTATCAGGATCTTGACCTTAATGAAGGTCGAATAAATATTCGCCGACTGAAGAACGGATTTTCTACCGTTCACCCGTTACGTTTTGATGAGCGTGAAGCCGTGGAACGCTGGACCCAGGAACGTGCTAACTGGAAAGGCGCTGACCGGACCGACGCTATATTTATTTCTCGCCGCGGGAGTCGGCTTTCTCGCCAGCAGGCCTATCGCATTATTCGCGATGCCGGTATTGAAGCTGGAACCGTAACGCAGACTCATCCTCATATGTTAAGGCATGCTTGCGGTTATGAACTGGCGGAGCGTGGTGCAGATACCCGTTTAATTCAGGATTATCTCGGGCATCGAAATATTCGCCATACTGTGCGTTATACCGCCAGTAATGCTGCTCGTTTTGCCGGATTATGGGAAAGAAATAATCTCATAAACGAAAAATTAAAAAGAGAAGAGGTTTAATTTAACTTATTGATAGTAAAGGCAAAAAACAAATAAATACAAGACAATTGGGGCCAAACTGTCCATATCATAAATAAGTTACGTATTTTTTCTCAAGCATAAAAATATTAAAAAACGACAAAAAGCATCTAACTGTTTGATATGTAAATTATTTCTCCTGTAAATTAATTTCACATCACCTCCGCTAAATGTAAAGCTAACGTTTCTGTGGCTCGACGCATCTTCCTCATTCTTCTCTCCAAAAACCACCTCATGCAATATAAAAATCTATAAATAAAGATAACTGCAGAATATCAAGCCAACAAATAAACTGAAAAAGTTTGTGCGCGATGCTTTCCTCTATGAGTCAAAATGGCCCCAAATGTTTCATCTTTTGGGGGAAAACTGTGCAGTGTTGGCAGTCAAACTCGTTGACAAAACAAAGTGTACAGAACGACTGCCCATGTCGATTTAGAAATAGTTTTTTTAAAGGAAAGCAGCATGAAAATTAAAACTCTGGCAATCGTTGTTCTGTCGGCTCTGTCCCTCAGTTCTACAGCGGCTCTGGCCGCTGCCACGACGGTTAATGGTGGGACCGTTCACTTTAAAGGGGAAGTTGTTAACGCCGCTTGCGCAGTTGATGCAGGCTCTGTTGATCAAACCGTTCAGTTAGGACAGGTTCGTACCGCATCGCTGGCACAGGAAGGAGCAACCAGTTCTGCTGTCGGTTTTAACATTCAGCTGAATGATTGCGATACCAATGTTGCATCTAAAGCCGCTGTTGCCTTTTTAGGTACAGCAATTGATGCTACGCGTACTGATGTACTGGCTCTGCAGAGTTCTGCTGCAGGTAGTGCAACAAACGTTGGCGTGCAGATCCTGGACAGAACAGGCAATGCTCTGACGCTGGACGGTGCGACATTTAGTGCACAAACAACCCTGAATAACGGTACCAACACCATTCCGTTCCAGGCGCGTTATTATGCAATCGGCGAGGCAACCCCGGGTGCTGCTAATGCGGATGCGACCTTCAAGGTTCAGTATCAATAACCTACCCAGGTTCAGGGACGTCATTACGGGCAGGGATGCCCACCCTTGTGCGATAAAAATAACGATGAAAAGGAAGAGATTATTTCTATTAGCGTCGTTACTGCCAATGTTTGCTCTGGCCGGAAATAAATGGAATACCACGTTGCCCGGCGGAAATATGCAATTTCAGGGCGTCATTATTGCGGAAACTTGCCGGATTGAAGCCGGTGATAAACAAATGACGGTCAATATGGGGCAAATCAGCAGTAACCGGTTTCATGCGGTAGGGGAAGATAGCGCACCGGTGCCTTTTGTTATTCATTTACGGGAATGTAGCACGGTGGTGAGTGAACGTGTAGGTGTGGCGTTTCACGGTGTCGCGGATGGTAAAAATCCGGATGTGCTTTCCGTGGGAGAGGGGCCAGGGATAGCCACCAATATTGGCGTAGCGTTGTTTGATGATGAAGGCAACCTCGTACCGATTAATCGTCCTCCAGCAAACTGGAAACGGCTTTACTCAGGCTCTACTTCGCTACATTTCATCGCCAAATATCGTGCTACCGGGCGTCGGGTTACTGGCGGCATCGCCAATGCCCAGGCCTGGTTCTCTTTAACCTATCAGTAATTGTTCAGCAGATAATGTGATAACAGGAACAGGACAGTGAGTAATAAAAACGTCAATGTAAGGAAATCGCAGGAAATAACATTCTGCTTGCTGGCAGGTATCCTGATGTTCATGGCAATGATGGTTGCCGGACGCGCTGAAGCGGGAGTGGCCTTAGGTGCGACTCGCGTAATTTATCCGGCAGGGCAAAAACAAGTGCAACTTGCCGTGACAAATAATGATGAAAATAGCACCTATTTAATTCAATCATGGGTGGAAAATGCCGATGGTGTAAAGGATGGTCGTTTTATTGTGACGCCACCTCTGTTTGCGATGAAGGGAAAAAAAGAGAATACCTTACGTATTCTTGATGCAACCAATAACCAATTGCCACAGGATCGGGAAAGTTTATTCTGGATGAACGTTAAAGCGATTCCGTCAATGGATAAATCAAAATTGACTGAGAATACGCTACAGCTCGCAATTATCAGCCGCATTAAACTGTACTATCGCCCGGCTAAATTAGCGTTGCCACCCGATCAGGCCGCAGAAAAATTAAGATTTCGTCGTAGCGCGAATTCTCTGACGCTGATTAACCCGACACCCTATTACCTGACGGTAACAGAGTTGAATGCCGGAACCCGGGTTCTTGAAAATGCATTGGTGCCTCCAATGGGCGAAAGCACGGTTAAATTGCCTTCTGATGCAGGAAGCAATATTACTTACCGAACAATAAATGATTATGGCGCACTTACCCCCAAAATGACGGGCGTAATGGAATAACGCAGGGGGAATTTTTCGCCTGAATAAAAAGAATTGACTGCCGGGTGATTTTAAACCGGAGGAATAATGTCATATCTGAATTTAAGACTTTACCAGCGAAACACACAATGCTTGCATATTCGTAAGCATCGTTTGGCTGGTTTTTTTGTCCGGCTCTTTGTTGCCTGTGCTTTTGCCGCACAGTCACCTTTGTCATCTGCCGAACTCTATTTTAACCCGCGTTTTTTAGCGGATGATCCCCAGGCTGTGGCTGATTTATCGCGTTTTGAGAATGGGCAAGAATTACCGCCAGGGACGTATCGTGTTGATATCTATTTGAATAATGGTTATATGGCAACGCGTGATGTCACATTTAATACGGGCGACAGCGAACAAGGGATTGTTCCCTGCCTGACACGCGCGCAACTTGCCAGTATGGGGCTGAATACGGCTTCTGTCTCCGGTATGAATCTGCTGGCGGATGATGCCTGCGTGCCATTAACCTCAATGATCCATGACGCTACTGCGCAACTGGATGTTGGTCAGCAGCGACTCAACCTGACGATCCCTCAGGCATTTATGAGTAATCGCGCGCGTGGTTATATTCCTCCTGAGTTATGGGATCCCGGTATTAATGCCGGATTGCTCAATTATAATTTCAGCGGAAATAGTGTACAGAATCGGATTGGGGGTAACAGCCATTATGCATATTTAAACCTACAGAGTGGGTTAAATATTGGTGCGTGGCGTTTACGCGACAATACCACCTGGAGTTATAACAGTAGCGACAGTTCATCAGGTAGCAAAAATAAATGGCAGCATATCAATACCTGGCTTGAGCGAGACATAATACCGTTACGTTCCCGGCTGACGCTGGGTGATGGTTATACTCAGGGCGATATTTTCGATGGTATTAACTTTCGCGGCGCACAATTGGCCTCAGATGACAATATGTTACCCGATAGCCAAAGAGGATTTGCCCCGGTGATCCACGGTATTGCTCGTGGTACTGCACAGGTCACTATTAAACAAAATGGGTATGACATTTATAATAGTACGGTGCCGCCGGGGCCTTTTACCATCAACGATATCTATGCCGCAGGTAATAGTGGTGACTTGCAGGTAACGATTAAAGAGGCTGACGGCAGCACGCAGATCTTTACCGTACCCTATTCGTCAGTCCCGCTTTTGCAACGGGAAGGACATACTCGTTATTCCATTACGGCAGGAGAATACCGTAGTGGAAATGCGCAGCAGGAAAAACCCCGCTTTTTCCAGAGTACATTACTCCACGGCCTTCCGGCTGGCTGGACAATATATGGTGGAACGCAACTGGCGGATCGTTATCGTGCTTTTAATTTCGGTATCGGGAAAAACATGGGAGCACTGGGCGCTCTGTCTGTGGATATGACGCAGGCTAATTCCACACTTCCCGATGACAGTCAGCATGACGGACAATCGGTGCGTTTTCTCTATAACAAATCGCTCAATGAGTCAGGCACGAATATTCAGTTAGTGGGTTACCGTTATTCGACCAGCGGATATTTTAATTTCGCTGATACAACATACAGTCGAATGAATGGCTACAACATCGAAACACAGGATGGTGTTATTCAGGTTAAGCCAAAATTTACCGACTATTACAATCTCGCTTATAACAAACGCGGGAAATTACAGCTCACCGTTACTCAGCAACTCGGGCGCACATCAACACTGTATTTGAGTGGTAGCCATCAAACTTATTGGGGTACGAGTAATGTCGATGAGCAATTCCAGGCTGGTTTAAATACTGCGTTCGAAGATATCAACTGGACGCTCAGCTATAGCCTGACGAAAAACGCCTGGCAAAAAGGACGGGATCAGATGTTAGCGCTTAACGTCAATATTCCTTTCAGCCACTGGCTGCGTTCTGATAGTAAATCTCAGTGGCGACATGCCAGTGCCAGCTACAGCATGTCACACGATCTCAACGGTCGGATGACCAATCTGGCTGGTGTATACGGTACGTTGCTGGAAGACAACAACCTCAGCTATAGCGTGCAAACCGGCTATGCCGGGGGAGGCGATGGTAATAGCGGAAGCACAGGCTACGCCACGCTGAATTATCGCGGTGGTTACGGCAATGCCAACATCGGTTACAGCCATAGCGATGATATTAAGCAGCTCTATTACGGAGTCAGCGGTGGGGTATTGGCTCATGCCAATGGCGTAACGCTGGGGCAGCCGTTAAACGATACGGTGGTACTTGTTAAAGCGCCTGGCGCAAAAGATACAAAAGTCGAAAACCAGACAGGAGTGCGTACCGACTGGCGCGGTTATGCCGTGCTGCCTTATGCCACTGAATATCGGGAAAACAGAGTGGCGCTGGATACCAATACCCTGGCTGATAACGTCGATTTAGATAACGCGGTCGCTAACGTTGTTCCCACTCGTGGGGCGATCGTGCGAGCAGAGTTTAAAGCGCGCGTTGGGATAAAACTGCTCATGACGCTAACCCACAATAATAAGCCGCTGCCGTTTGGGGCGATGGTGACATCAGAGAGTAGCCAGAGTAGCGGCATTGTTGCGGATAATGGTCAGGTTTACCTCAGCGGAATGCCTTTAGCGGGAAAAGTTCAGGTGAAATGGGGAGAAGAGGAAAATGCTCACTGTGTCGCCAATTATCAACTGCCACCAGAGAGTCAGCAGCAGTTATTAACCCAGCTATCAGCTGAATGTCGTTAAGGGGGCGTGATGAGAAACAAACCTTTTTATCTTCTGTGCGCTTTTTTGTGGCTGGCGGTAAGTCACGCTTTGGCTGCGGATAGCACGATTACTATCCGCGGCTATGTCAGAGATAACGGCTGTAGTGTGGCCGCTGAATCAACCAATTTTACTGTTGATCTGATGGAAAACGCGGCGAAGCAATTTAACAACATTGGCGCGACGACTCCTGTCGTTCCATTTCGTATTTTGCTGTCACCCTGTGGTAATGCCGTTTCTGCCGTAAAAGTTGGGTTTACCGGCGTTGCAGATAGCCACAATGCCAACCTGCTTGCACTTGAAAATACGGTGTCAGCGGCTGCGGGACTGGGAATACAGCTTCTGAATGAGCAACAAAATCAGATACCCCTTAATGCCCCATCGTCCGCGATTTCGTGGACGACCCTGACGCCGGGTAAACCAAATACGCTGAATTTTTACGCCCGGCTAATGGCGACACAGGTGCCTGTCACTGCGGGGCATATCAATGCCACGGCTACCTTCACTCTTGAATATCAGTAACTGGAGATGCTCATGAAATGGCGCAAACGTGGGTATTTATTGGCGGCAATATTGGCGCTCGCAAGTGCGACGATACAGGCAGCCGATGTCACCATCACGGTGAACGGTAAGGTCGTCGCCAAACCGTGCACGGTTTCCACCACCAATGCAACCGTAGATCTCGGCGATCTTTATTCTTTCAGTCTGATGTCTGCCGGGGCGGCATCGGCCTGGCATGATGTTGCGCTTGAGTTGACTAATTGTCCGGTGGGAACGTCGAGGGTCACCGCCAGCTTCAGCGGGGCAGCCGACAGTACCGGATATTATAAAAACCAGGGGACCGCGCAAAACATCCAGTTAGAGCTACAGGATGACAGTGGCAACACATTGAATACTGGCGCAACCAAAACAGTTCAGGTGGATGATTCCTCACAATCAGCGCACTTCCCGTTACAGGTCAGAGCATTGACGGTAAATGGCGGAGCCACTCAGGGAACCATTCAGGCAGTGATTAGCATCACCTATACCTACAGCTGAAGCCGAAGAGATGATTGTAATGAAACGAGTTATTACCCTGTTTGCTGTACTGCTGATGGGCTGGTCGGTAAATGCCTGGTCATTCGCCTGTAAAACCGCCAATGGCACCGCTATCCCTATTGGCGGTGGCAGCGCCAATGTTTATGTAAACCTTGCGCCCGCCGTGAATGTGGGGCAAAACCTGGTCGTAGATCTTTCGACGCAAATCTTTTGCCATAACGATTACCCGGAAACCATTACAGACTATGTCACACTGCAACGAGGTTCGGCTTATGGCGGCGTGTTATCTAATTTTTCCGGGACCGTAAAATATAGTGGCAGTAGCTATCCATTTCCGACCACCAGTGAAACGCCGCGCGTTGTTTATAATTCGAGAACGGATAAGCCGTGGCCGGTGGCGCTTTATTTGACGCCTGTGAGCAGTGCGGGCGGGGTGGCGATTAAAGCTGGCTCATTAATTGCCGTGCTTATTTTGCGACAGACCAACAACTATAACAGCGATGATTTCCAGTTTGTGTGGAATATTTACGCCAATAATGATGTGGTGGTGCCTACTGGCGGCTGCGATGTTTCTGCTCGTGATGTCACCGTTACTCTGCCGGACTACCCTGGTTCAGTGCCGATTCCTCTTACCGTTTATTGTGCGAAAAGCCAAAACCTGGGGTATTACCTCTCCGGCACAACCGCAGATGCGGGCAACTCGATTTTCACCAATACCGCGTCGTTTTCACCAGCGCAGGGCGTCGGCGTACAGTTGACGCGCAACGGTACGATTATTCCAGCGAATAACACGGTATCGTTAGGAGCAGTAGGGACTTCGGCGGTAAGTCTGGGATTAACGGCAAATTACGCTCGTACCGGAGGGCAGGTGACTGCAGGGAATGTGCAATCGATTATTGGCGTGACTTTTGTTTATCAATAAAAAAATTACAGGGCATTGCTAATGCTGGTACGCAATATTGCCTGATGCGCTACGTTACCTACAAACCCGCACGTTAGCCCTTTGTAGGCCAGATAAGACGCGTCAGCGTCGCATCTGGCATAAACAAAGCGCACTTTGCCGACAATCCGAACAGAGCCTGCCAATGGCAGGCTCTGGTGCTCTTTTACGCTACCATGCTGATAATCAAAACAATAATCAGCCCAACCACGGAGTTGACCAGCTCCAGCAGACCCCAGGTTTTCAACGTGTCTTTTACTGACAGGTCAAAGTAACCTTTGAACAACCAGAATGAGGCATCGTTAATGTGGGTGAGGGTGTTGGAACCCGCAGCCGTTGCCAGTACCAGCAGCGCCGGATTCACGCCAACCAGCTGACCAGTTGCTGGATCAAGGATTGCTGCACTGATAATCCCGGCAGCGGTCATCGCCGAAACGACACCCTGACCCGTCGCCAGACGAATCAGTACGGTGATCAGCCATGCCATGATGTAGGGCGAGATATTGCCGTGGGACATCAACATGCCGATGGTGTCACCAATGCCGGTGTCGATGATGGTCTGCTTCAGCACGCCACCCGCACCGATGATCAGAATCACCATTGCAATGCTCTTCACCGCGCTTTCAAAAGCGTTCATCACCCACTGCATGTCATGACCACGCGCGGTACCAAAGAGTACGAATGCAACCACCATCGCAATAAACATTGCAATCGGCGAGGAACCGATAAAGTTAACCACTTCCCACGCAGGGGTATCTTTTACCAGCCAGATATTGGCGATGGTGGTGGAGATCATAATGATCGCCGGGATCAGCGGCACCAGAATCGAAACGCCGAAAGAGGGCAGATTATTCATATCAACCGGTTGATCCGCTTTCAGGAAAGACGGCGTTGGGCGCTCAAGATTGCCGAGGAACTTCGGCAGGATCAGACCTGCGCAGATGACACTTGGGATCGTCACCAGTACGCCATAGATATAAACCATCCCCATATCCGCGCCATAAGCATTCACCAGCGCCACCGGACCCGGCTGCGGTGGGAACAGTGAATGTGCGGTAGTGGCTGCTGCTACTGCCGGGATCGCCAGTTTCAGGAACGGAATTTTAGCTTCGGCGGCAATCACTATAACCAGCGGCGCTAACATGATAAAGGCCACTTCATAGAACATCGCCAGACCGAAAATCAGGCCGATGATAATCACCGACAGCTGTACATAGCGCAGACCGAGACGCGCCAGCAGCGTATGCGCTATCTGGTGAGCCGCGCCGGAGTCGACCATCAATTTACCGATGACCGCACCGAACACCACGATGATAGCCAGTTCCCCCAGCGTGTTGCCGAAGCCCGCTTTCATGGTGTGCAGCAGCGACATCAAATCCATGCCCGCCAGCATCCCGACGGACAGCGCCGCCACTAGCAAAGCCACCATTGAATTGATTTTGAACTTCAAATTCAGTACCAGCATCAGGCCAATGCCGAATACCACCCAGAGAATGTTAAGCACATGCATAACGTTTTACCTTACCTGGTTGAACCGTTGTTATTTTGGGCGACATGTTATGTAAATTGGTCAACCATTGTTGCGATGAATGTCACATCCTCTGATCAATAACCATCGATTACCCTTTGCTGCAATTTGCAGCAACAACCGTGAGAGTGAAATTCTTGTGATGTGGTTAACCAATTTCAGATTTCGGGTTGACATGTCTTACCAAAAGGTAGAACTTATACGCCATCTCATCCGATGCAACGCCACGGCTGCGGTCTGGTTGTTCATCCGGATACCTAAACAACTCCGGGGTTCCGCGTCTCTTTGCTGTGGAACCCACTATGTGAAAGAGGAAAAATCATGGAACAGACCTGGCGCTGGTACGGCCCAAACGATCCGGTTTCTTTAGCTGATGTCCGTCAGGCGGGCGCAACTGGCGTGGTTACCGCGCTGCACCATATCCCGAACGGCGAAGTATGGTCCGTAGAAGAGATCCTCAAACGCAAGGCGATCGTTGAAGACGCAGGCCTGGTGTGGTCTGTCGTAGAAAGCGTGCCAATTCACGAAGATATCAAAACCCACACTGGCAACTACGAGCAGTGGATCGCTAACTATCAGCAGACCCTGCGCAACCTGGCGCAGTGCGGCATTCGCACCGTGTGCTACAACTTCATGCCGGTGCTCGACTGGACCCGTACTGACCTCGAATACGTGCTGCCGGACGGCTCCAAAGCTCTGCGCTTCGACCAGATCGAATTCGCTGCATTTGAAATGCATATCCTGAAGCGTCCAGGTGCGGAAGCGGATTACACCGAAGAAGAAATTGCTCAGGCCGCTGAACGCTTCGCCACTATGAGCGACGAAGACAAAGCGCGTCTGACCCGTAACATCATTGCCGGTCTGCCGGGCGCGGAAGAAGGCTACACCCTCGACCAGTTCCGTAAGCACCTGGAGCTGTACAAAGATATCGACAAAGCCAAACTGCGCGAAAACTTTGCTGTCTTCCTGAAAGCCATTATTCCGGTTGCCGAAGAAGTTGGCGTGCGTATGGCGGTTCACCCGGACGATCCGCCGCGCCCGATCCTCGGCCTGCCGCGTATCGTTTCCACCATTGAAGATATGCAGTGGATGGTTGATACCGTAAACAGCATGGCGAACGGTTTCACCATGTGCACCGGTTCCTACGGCGTGCGCGCTGACAACGATCTGGTTGATATGATCAAGCAGTTTGGTCCGCGTATTTACTTCACCCATCTGCGCTCCACCATGCGTGAAGATAACCCGAAAACCTTCCACGAAGCGGCGCACCTGAACGGTGACGTTGATATGTACGAAGTGGTGAAAGCGATAGTTGAAGAAGAACACCGTCGTAAAGCGGAAGGCAAAGAAGACCTGATCCCGATGCGTCCGGACCACGGTCATCAGATGCTGGACGACCTGAAGAAGAAAACCAACCCAGGTTACTCCGCAATTGGTCGTCTGAAAGGCCTGGCCGAAGTTCGCGGTGTCGAACTGGCGATCCAGCGCGCTTTCTTTAGCCGTTAATATCCACCGGCATGGCTGCGCGCCGTGCCGGTTCCTTCTTCCTTGCCGTCACTCTCTGAAGACGGATTCTGGAGTTTACGATGACTACTATTGTTGACAGCAATCTGCCGGTTGCCCGCCCGTCATGGGATCATTCTCGTCTGGAATCACGCATTGTGCATCTCGGTTGCGGTGCGTTTCACCGCGCGCACCAGGCGCTGTACACCCATCATCTGCTGGAAAGCACCGACAGCGACTGGGGTATCTGCGAAGTTAACCTGATGCCAGGTAACGACCGCGTGCTGATCGAAAACCTGAAAAAACAGCAACTGCTGTACACCGTGGCGGAAAAAGGCGCAGAAAGCACCGAGCTGAAAATTATCGGTTCGATGAAAGAAGCCCTGCATCCGGAAATCGACGGTTGTGAAGGTATTCTCAACGCGATGGCGCGTCCGCAGACGGCGATTGTCTCCCTGACGGTCACAGAGAAAGGTTATTGCGCCGATGCGGCAAGCGGTCAGCTGGATCTCAATAATCCGCTGATTAAGCACGATCTGGAAAACCCGACTGCGCCGAAGTCCGCGATTGGTTACATCGTCGAAGCCTTGCGTCTGCGTCGTGAAAAAGGGCTGAAAGCGTTTACGGTGATGTCCTGCGACAACGTGCGTGAAAACGGTCATGTGGCGAAGGTCGCGGTTCTGGGGCTGGCTCAGGCGCGTGATCCACAGCTGGCGGCATGGATTGAAGAGAACGTCACCTTCCCGTGCACCATGATTGACCGCATCGTTCCGGCGGCGACGCCAGAAACCTTACAGGAAATTGCTGACCAGCTGGGTGTTTACGACCCGTGCGCCATTGCCTGCG
Source organism: Escherichia sp. WS1450 (assembly GCF_046487395.1). Classification (NCBI taxonomy): domain Bacteria; kingdom Pseudomonadati; phylum Pseudomonadota; class Gammaproteobacteria; order Enterobacterales; family Enterobacteriaceae; genus Escherichia; species Escherichia sp. WS1450. The sequence continues at coordinate 78,713 of NZ_JBJQJO010000020.1, read as the reverse complement.
AACCGTTCCGTCAGTGGGTAATTGAAGATAACTTCGTTAATGGTCGTCCGGACTGGGATAAAGTCGGCGCGCAGTTTGTTGCGGATGTTGTGCCGTTCGAAATGATGAAGCTGCGTATGCTGAACGGCAGCCACTCTTTCCTGGCGTACCTCGGTTACCTCGGCGGCTATGAAACTATTGCCGACACCATGACTAATCCGGATTATCGCAAAGCGGCCTTTGCCCTGATGATGCAGGAACAAGCGCCAACGCTGTCGATGCCGGAAGGTACAGACCTGAACGCCTATGCGACGCTGCTGATCGAGCGTTTCAGCAACCCGTCTCTGCGTCACCGTACCTGGCAGATTGCGATGGACGGCAGCCAGAAGTTACCGCAGCGTCTGCTGGATCCGGTGCGTCTGCACCTGCAAAACGGCGGTAGCTGGCGTCATCTGGCGCTGGGCGTGGCTGGCTGGATGCGTTACACCCAGGGCGTGGATGAGCAGGGTAATGCCATTGACGTGGTTGACCCGATGCTGGCGGAGTTCCAGAAGATCAACGCGCAGTATCAGGGCGCAGACCGCGTGAAAGCGCTGCTGGGCCTGAGCGGTATCTTTGCTGATGATCTGCCGCAGAATGCCGACTTTGTTGGCGCGGTGACGACGGCATATCAGCAGCTGTGCGAACGCGGTGCTCGCGAGTGTGTGGCTGCGCTGTAACTAACTGATTACCCTACAGACTTACTGGTCAATCAAACGCATATTTGGTTGACCAGTTTTCGTTTTTTTGCCCACCTGTACGTGCCAACTTCCAGTGCTAATGGTATAGTTTGAGATTAACGGGTGCCGTAAAATTGCCCGTTGTAGGCCGTATAAGGCATTCACGCCGCATCCGGCAAAAATTTGATTAACCGCATCTAACGGACACAACACCATGAAATCTGCCACCTCTGCGCAAAGACCTTACCAGGAAGTCGGGGCGATGATCCGCGATCTGATCATAAAGACGCCGTACAATCCTGGCGAACGGCTGCCGCCGGAGCGTGAAATTGCAGAAATGCTTGATGTCACGCGGACGGTGGTACGTGAAGCGCTGATCATGCTGGAGATCAAAGGGCTGGTGGAAGTGCGTCGGGGTGCCGGTATCTATGTTCTTGATAGCTCAGGCAGCCACAACACAGACAGTCCGGATGCCAACGTCTGCAATGATGCTGGTCCTTTTGAGCTGTTACAGGCGCGTCAGTTACTGGAAAGTAACATCGCGGAATTTGCCGCCCTGCAGGCTACCCGCGAAGATATCGTCAAAATGCGTCAGGCATTGCAACTGGAAGAGCGTGAGCTTGCTTCCAGCGCGCCAGGCAGCAGCGAAAGTGGTGACATGCAGTTCCATCTCGCCATTGCCGAAGCAACGCATAACAGCATGCTGGTGGAGTTATTCCGTCAGTCCTGGCAGTGGCGGGAAAACAATCCGATGTGGATCCAGTTGCACAGCCATCTGGATGACAGCCTGTATCGCAAAGAGTGGTTGGGCGATCACAAACAGATCCTTGCCGCGTTAATCAAAAAAGATGCTCGAGCGGCGAAGCTGGCAATGTGGCAGCATCTGGAAAACGTTAAACAACGTCTGCTGGAATTCTCGAACGTTGACGATATTTATTTTGACGGCTATTTGTTTGATTCATGGCCGCTGGATAAAGTCGACGCCTGACTTATTATGATAAGCGCAAGGGTAAACGTTCCTTGCGCTTTCTTAAATTAAGAAGTCGCAATGAGTATTACTTTCTAAATTACAGGGTATTGTTTAACTATCTGTATAACCTGAATGTTAGCACTCATTCTTCTCAGTGGTTATTTACCAATATAATTCCATTCACCATTTTTTAATTCAAACAGTTCTGGAAGAGATGACGGTTGCAGAGTCATGCGTTTGAGTGGCGCATCTTCATCACCGGGGATAACTTTATATCCCATTTTTGCATGGATCTCCGCGGTACCAGGATAGGCTTCTATACCAATTATTGGGTCATTTCCCATTTCAATATTAGCATTAAGTAATGCGGCAAGGGCGAATCCGGAAGAATTTGCTACCCCTGTTACCGTCATTATCTGATCAATATAGATATCAATCCTTGGCTGCTCATTGGTCCATCTTTTGGCCTGAGAAGCTGGAAGGGTTGAAATATATCCTATTGTGGTTCCGGCATAACCTGGAACATTGCAACCAGTGCCTAATGTTATTTCATGAACTGTATAGTCCTCAACAGGATAGGAAGGACTCTTCATAAATAAATTTAGCCGTAATCCTTCTGCTAACTCTGTGGCAGCATGCGCCTTTTTACATATACCACCATATATTTCGTCTAAAGCTGAGGTGATTCGCAAGTTTCGATAGAGCATACGTCCTGTTGTTGTAATACCATCGGATTCTCTGCATGTTTCTGTCACATAATTAAATGGCCAGGACTCTTTACTAATATCAAGTTTTCTAATTTCGACAACGCTTTTTCCATCGTAATTATGGTTATTGCCACGAGTAAGAGGCAGAAGATAGATATTTTCCGTATCCAGGCGTGCACGTTCATATTTACGTGTTAACTCATTGTCGACTTTTGGATGATGAAGAAAGTGATCATCTGTAATAATTTGACTCTGAAGGGCATTGCTTATTGGCATAGACATAATAGTTACCTTTATGAGTATTTCACTGATGTATAGAAAAAAAGATAAATTTTTCTGTAGTAAAAAGAGAAGTAAACAAATGACATGCATGTTTCTGTTGTAGTGATATCAACTCTACACAGTGATATTAAATGGTGGGAAACACTATAAAGTATCAAAAAACTCTCATTTAAAATTATTTGCATGCAATTTAAAAGCATATCTTATTACTAATTGGAATTTGATGTTGCTATATTGATGTCTATATTAATAATGCCTGTGAATGGTATTTTTGATGTATTTGATATGTTATCAATTTATATTATTTACAAACTAATTGTTTCAAATAATGCATGGCTGATTATGCGGAAATAAATAATTTCCCACCGGAATTAAGTAGCGGCGGTGACAAGTATTTTCATCTACGTAACTATTCGGAATATTCAGAATATACTAGCGGTTTTTTTTTGAGTTTGATGATTTTTATCAAATCATGACTTTTTTCCTGAAAAGTCAGTAGATATTCATAGGCAAGTAAGGTTTTATACTTTGCTGACAGGATTCAGGCCTGTCTCAGACTGACATGGATGTAATGAACAAAAGGGAATGGCTATGGAAAATGAGCATCAATACAGTGGTGCCCGGTGTTCAGGGCAAGCCGCATATGTTGCTAAACGTCAGGAGTGCGCAAAATGATGCGCCAATCACTTCAGGCTGTTTTACCTGAAATTTCAGGCAATAAAACGTCATTGCTGCGTAAATCGGTATGCAGCGATCTCCTCACTCTTTTTAATTCTCCTCATTCGGCATTACCGTCATTACTTGTTTCAGGCATGCCCGAGTGGCAAGTGCATAACCAGAGCGACAAACATCTTCAGAGCTGGTATTGCCGTCAGCTGCGTTCTGCACTGTTATTTCATGAGCCACGGATTGCGGCGTTGCAGGTCAATTTGAAAGAAGCGTACAGCCACACGCTGGCGATCAGCCTTGAGATAATGCTGTACCACGACGATGAACCGCTAACGTTTGATCTGGTCTGGGATAATGGCGGTTGGCGTAGTGCGACGCTGGAGAATGTCAGCTAAGCACAATCTCCAGCTCGCGCAGTTCACGCCAGAAGCGTTCGGCAACTGGATTCATGCGGGTATTCATCCGGTATGCGTAGGCCTGAATCGGGATCACCAGTTCTTCCCGATTCAGTACAACGAGCTGCCCGCTGCGAATTTCTTGTTGGATGGCGTACTCCGGCAGCCAGGCAATCCCACAGCCGTCGAGGGCAACCTGCTTTAAAAGCTCGCTCATCGAAGAGACAAAAAAGGTGCTGAAACTCAACTCACTGTGGCGCGTCAGGGTGCGATTAATCAATCGCCCCATGTAGGAGTTGCGGCTGTAATTCAGTAACGGAAAGTGTGGCTGCGCGAGGTTAAACAGTGCTTCTCCGTGTTCGTCACTGGCGCAGACGGGGAACAATTGAGATTCAAATAAGCGAATGTGGTCAAACGGTGCTTCCAGCAAATCTTCGTCGTGAAAGGAAAAAATACAGTCACTTTGCCCTTCACGCAGTTTATCGACCGCTTCATCGACATCAATAGCTTCAATTGCCCAGGTAAAGAGCGGCGGCATCTGGCTGATAATGGACGGTAACAGACCGAGGGAAAGAGAGTGTGCAGCGGCTATCTTGATTTTACGTTGCGCGTAATCGCTGCCGCCACGCAGCTCTGCCAGGTTGCTTTCTAACTGTTGCAACAGATGGCGGATCTGCGAATGGAAGATTTTCCCTTGTTCCGAGAGTTGCAGCGGCGTCACCTGGCGGTTAAACAATTCAACGCCAATCGCCTGTTCCAGTGCACGGATGCGGCGGCTGAATGCCGGTTGCGAGACGTTGCGACTAACTGCCGCCTGGGAAAAATTGCGGCATTTTTCCAGGGTCAGAAAATCATAAAGCCATTTTGTTTCAATATTATGCAAAACCGCACCACAGTCATCCATTACGTTTTACTCTGTCAGCCGCCCTTGCGGGCATTCTACGTCCATTCGGGCGGCTGACAACCGTTTAAGCCGTTTCAAACGTTCCTTTCACGCAGGCTTTGCCGTCTTTGACCATCAGTTTGCCGCGAGCGTATACCTGCTCAATGCGCAATTCTGGCGTCATGACCAGTAAGTCTGCGTCATTGCCTGGCAGAATTTCGCCTTTCCCGCTCAGGTTAAGGAAACCGGCTACGCTACTGGTGAGCGGGCGCAGGGCATCGCTGATACTGAAATCATAGTCTTTGACCAGCACCTGCACGGTTTCCAGCAACGTTTCAAAACCTGCAACACCGATATGGGTTAAATTCCCTTCGTCATCGAAGAACGGCTGGCTACCGTTGCCGTCGGAGCTGAGGGTGACGCGTGCCAGCGGAATACCGGCCTGAACGGCACGGGCAATACCTTCGGCAGGGGCGACCGGTTCGTCAATGCTGCTGGTGATGTCGATAGTGCCGCCTTTGTGCGCAAACTCCAGCGCCTGCTCAAACAACGGAACGTTGCGGTTAACGTGGGTCGGCAGCAGCTTGCTGATCGGCACATCGCAGTTTTCCAGCAGGTCATAGACAGGCTGTAACGCCTTTTTGCTGTCGCCCATGTGGAACACAGTGACGCCAGGTTTGCCGCCGAGCAAACCGCCAACGCGGGATTCCGCCGCCATATTAGCCAGGTGATAAACGTCAGGTGCGGCAGAACGGTGATCAGAGATGGCGCATTTCACACCAATCACGCGATCGATAATCGCCACGTCTTTTTCCACGGAACCTGTAATGGTGCGGGAAGGGACATGATAAGCGCCGGTCAGCATCCAGGCGCTGATGCCTTCTTCATTGAGCGCACGGGTCTTGGCGAGCAGGGATTCCGGGTGACGAGAGATAGAGTCAGTGCCGAGCAGACCAACCACTGACGTGACGCCCGCTTCCGTCAGACGACTTAACGCCACTTCCGGTGTGCGCGTCGTGGGACCTGCTTCACCGCCACCGCCAATCAAATGAACGTGTTGATCAATAAAACCTGGGCAGAGGATCTGCCCGCTGAGATCGACAACCGTGCAGTCCGGTACAATGTCAGAAGGGATATTACTGGCAACGGCGATAATTTTGCCGTTAGCGACGAGGACATCGCAAACTCCCCGATCTTCCGGCGCATACAAATGCGCTCCCTGCAGCAGGGTAAAACCGGCTGCGGTATAATCAATCATGGTAACTCCTTGTTAAACAATAAGCTGCATAACCCAGATCGACAGCAATGCGTTAATCACGCAGACCGTAATGATATGCGGGTAATATTTGGCATTCACTTCGGCTGTCCCCAGGCAGCGACCGACATTTTGCACCGGGTTGCCCATTAAATACATCGCGGGCAGTAAAACGGTGACATCGTGACCGGTTAATGCGCCAGCGGTTGCCAGACTGGCGGCAACACCGACTGCGCCGCCCATACTCATTAATGCGGCTAAAAGGACGGTTGCCGCTTCACCTGGCAATCCCCACAGCGCCATTACCGGTTCACAGATATGCCCCACCCAGTCGAGCAGGCCGGTAATTTTCAGCGCCTGAATGATGACAAACGCCATCACCACGTTTGGCAGCAGGTTGGTGGTGGCGATAGTAAAGCCACGGCGCGCGTCATCGATAAACATATCCATGACGTTTTTGCGGACCTGAGTTGTCATGCTTGCGCTCCTTGCGTTGGGTTGCGACGTTCTTCGAAGTTAAGCCAGACGCGCAAAATGTTGGCTCCGACAAATTTAAACACCAGGATGACGGCTAAAGGTACGATTACGGATGTGCCCAGAAAGGCAAACACCGCGACGCCGGAAGAGAAGTAGTTGGTGATAATGGCGCTACCGCTGGTTTGATATGCGGCGAAAATCACTTTATCGCGTTCGGTAATTTCACCTTCCTGCGCCAGCTCTTTGGTCATACCGGCGGCGGCATCGGTGTTTTGCAGGTTAGCGATCAGCGCCAGCGAGCAGATCCCTGGAATGCCCAACAACGGTTTTAGCACTGGCGTCATTAACTGCTGCGCGGCGCGTAATCCGCCAAGACCATCAGTAATTGAAATAATCCCCAGAGAGAGAATGACTGACGGTGCCAGCTCCAGCGCAAAGAGAAAGCCATCTTTAGCCCCCGCGCCACCCGCGCCGCGAAACGAGGTGGTGGCTCCGTTCGCACCAGGCAGTTGCCCAAACGACCCGTTCAGCACGGAAAAATCAAAAACGCGCCACCAACTGTCTGTCCCGGAAAAAACACCGGAAAAAAAGATTATGGTGAGAAAAAAAGCAAGATACCCTTTAATGCCCACTTTTTCTGTCGCCAGCTCCCCGGCTACAGCATCCCCTTGTTGTGTCATAACAATCCCCATTGTTTTTTTGTGTTTGTGTGTTGCTTGAGCCAGGAAAATTCCTGGAGCCGAAAAACCTTATCAGCCATGTGGGTATGGGGAAAATGCAAGTATGTTTCTGGCTATGCGTTTTTTGCATAGCGGAAAAATTACGCTGTGTGGAAAAGGTTCTGCGCAGGATGGAGTTGCAGTAAATTCATAAACCCAGTGACAATGACATCAGTAAATTAAAACAGAAAATCCAGGGACGAAAATGAGATGGCAAAGTACAACGAAAAAGAGCTGGCGGATACGAGCAAGTTTTTAAGTTATGTCCTCCGACACAAACCGGAGGCGATTGGTATCGTACTGGACCGTGAAGGATGGGCGGATATCGATAAGCTCATACTTTGTGCCCAAAAAGCGGGCAAGCGGTTAACCCGTGCATTGCTGGATACCGTTGTCGCCACCAGCGATAAAAAGCGTTTTAGTTACTCCAGTGATGGTAGGTGCATTCGCGCGGTTCAGGGGCATTCGACTTCGCAGGTCGCCATTTCCTTTGCCGAAAAAACACCGCCACAGTTTCTTTACCACGGTACGGCAAGCCGTTTCCTTGACGAGATAAAAAAACAGGGGCTGATTGCAGGGGAGCGTCATTACGTGCATCTCTCTGCTGATGAAGCAACGGCACGCAAAGTGGGAGCAAGACACGGATCGCCGGTTATCTTAACCGTCAAAGCACAGGAAATGGCGAAACGAGGCATCCCTTTCTGGCAAGCGGAAAACGGGGTCTGGCTGACAACAACGGTTGCTGTTGAGTTTCTTGAGTGGCCGTTCATGCCGGCAGGGAAACAAAAACAATAAATTCAAGATATTGCAGGGGTTATATAGGCCTGATAAGCGCAGCGGATCAGGCAATGTAGCGTTTGTTATCAGTCGGAAAGGATACCCTCGCACAAGGGTATCCTTAATAACCTGCTGAAATTAAAGTGATTTGCGGCAGGCGGTCAGTTGGGGGCTGGAATCAGCGTCGCTTCCGGTCATACCCGTTAGCATCTGCACATAGTAGTGCCGATTGTAATCATCAGATTCACTTGTCCAGTAAGCTCCTTGTGTAAATTGCGAATTACTGGAAAACGCTCCAACGTTCCCCCATTCACCATACAGTGATCCCTGCGTGCGTTTGTTTTCGCCAGACGTCAAATGTGTGATGCCAGGAAGAGTATATCCATCATTTTTCGCATGACAGAGCGCATTGGCAGCTAGCCAGATATTGGTATGATTTCCATTATTCACCCACCAGCCTTTCAGCTTAATTAAGGTCTGGTAGGTTGTACCTCCTTGTCGGGGAACAGCACTTATTGTGACTGACGTTTGATCGCCGATATTTGAGAAAGAAACTTTACCTGACGCATCGACAGACACCCAACTCTGTGAACTTGAAAACATATAATCATCAACGGTTTTACCCGCTTCAAAGTTATCATTGTTGAGTGTGTAATACGCTCCTGCAAAACCTTCGCTCGGGAATTTAGCCGTGGAGAAGGTATGGTTGTTTGCAGTGACATGACCGGACATTTCTTTTATCGAGTGGATGAGATCCAGCGATACGCTTAATTTTGCCTGATGAACCCCGTTCAGCATGGGAATGAGGGTCGCTGTTCCCTCTTTTCCGCCAGTGACAGTCACAGTGTACTCGCCATAATTTCTTTGGCTGTAATCAATATCGCTCAACTTGAGAAAGTTCACGAAGGGGCCTGACTGGACAAATTCCAGATGATCAGACGTCACTATCGGGTTACCGTACTTGTCTTGCAATGTTAGCGTAAGTTTTGCGCTCTGCTGGTAGTCAGCCTTCAAAGTGTCAACGTCGGATTTCAAAATTGACTTACTTTCATCGGCCGTGCCGGCAACCAATGTAATGGTTGCGGATTGGTTGGCTGTACCAGGAACTTGCACATTGACTGTTAAAGTTTCTGCCAATGTACTGGTTATTGTCGCCGTGACTTGCCCGGACTGATCGGTACGCGTAGTTGGAATATTAACTACCGGGCTGCCTTTGGTGTCTAAGGCATAACTAACATCGACACCTTCAACCGGGAATCCGTAATCATCTTCTACTCGTGAAGTGATGGTGCTGTTATCAACGCCGTCGGCGGTTATGGTGTCAGGAGAGGCCACGACGCTCACAACATGTGCCGTTTTAGCATCTGCCTTAACCGCAACCGTTACCTGTCTCTGAACGGGAACATCTTTGCCCATTGTGGCCGTAACGGTATAGACATTCACTTTGTCACTGGTCAGCGTCACTTTGGCCTGACCATACTGGTCAGTAAGGACTTCCCCTGTATTGCTTAGCGTTGCACCTTCAGGCGTTACGCTAAAGGTGATAATTTGCCCAGGCATTAATTCATCCCGAGCATTTCTCGCCGTTGCGGTAAGCGTAATACCTTCACTGTTATGGACCGTGGTTTCTGGCTTCGATGATGTTAACTCGAGCTTGCCATTTGCCACATTCACGTCAACCTTACTACTACTGTTATTGTCCAGCGTTGCCGTCACCTGATAAACCCCAGACTGGGTGCTAATAAGGTTAACGTACGCATAACCGTTATTATCGGTGTAAGCCGTATCGCCTATCGTAATGTGAGCTGTTGGCTGCGCACTTAATCTGACGCGTTGACCCGCTATTACATTGTTAAACGCGTCCTGGACGAGTATCCGTAGCGTGATGTTTTCACCAACCGTTATCGTTTTTTCGGCTCCGGTTATACTTATAACCTTCGCCGAACTTTCATCCGGGAGCACTGATAAACTAAACGTTTTATTATCGGAGGGTTGCGTTTTCCGGCTCACCACGACGTTATGTTGTCCGGCAATATTGCTGGTCATTGTTACCGTCGCCTGACCCAGCGTATTGGTGGTGACTTCTGTTCCGCTTAGAGTGACATCGTTACTCTGGAAAGTGACCAGCTGGTCTTTAAGCGGATTTTGGTAAGCGTCCAGGATCGTTGCCGTCAGGGTACTCCCCGTATTGTTACCCGCAACAATGGTATTTAATAAGGCAATCAGCGGCTGGAGCTGCGCGCTGTTTGTATCCCCAATAAAAGTGACTTGCTGATGAGCAACGGTATTATTTCTGGTCAGCGTCGCCGTAACTGTAAACTCACCCGCTTCTGTGCCTCGCAATGTGACCACGGCATCGCCGTTTGCATCGGTGCGGGCGGTTTCACTACTTAGCGTGAAGTTTCCGGTCATGGAGGCTGGCAAGGTAAATTTCACATCCTCATCCGGCAACGGGTGTCCATACACATCTTTCACACTGGCTGTCAGGATAACGGTATTTGTATTGTTAGCGATCGCACTGCCTGACCCGGCATTTAAGGTCATTACCGATTGTTCCCTGTTTGGGACCACGGTGATCGTGACCGACTGGTGAATATTTTTATCCGCCTCAAGCGAGGCATCGACGGAATAGCTACCAGCTTTTGAACTGGTCAGGTGCACTCGCACAATACCGGACTGGTCTGTGGTGGCGGTCGTGTTGTCCAGTTGCGAGCCACCTGGTGCCACAAAATTCACTTTCATATCTTTTAATGGATTGTTATGAAAGTCTGTGACGGTGGCGGTCAGAGTACTGCCCTGGCTGTTTCCAGCAATAATGGTATCTGGATCGGCAACCAGTTGTTTGAATTTTGGCGTACTCGAATCGCTAACGAATTTCGCAATTATCCGTTGTGAGAAACCATTTGGCAGCGTGGCACTAATCGTATTTTCTTCAGCAACCTGACTTACCATGTTGATTGTGGCAACACCGTATGCATCCGTTTTTTGCTGCGGCGGTTCGACAAATTCCGCGCTTCCTTTTTCATTCTTAAAGGTGACCTGATGATTTGTCAGGGGATTATCACTCTCATCAGTGACGTTGATAGTGAGGGTATTAAATGTCTTTTTATCGGCGTAAACGTCATTATTCGTCGCTGATAATGTGGCGACGCGAGCCTTATTCTGGTTAGCCTCAATGTTATAAATATGCGATTGCAGTGGAGCATTCCAGTTGTGAAGGCTAAGTTGTGCCCTTAGTGCTGTTCCTTGCTTATGGGCCGGATAATTCGCGGCATAAACGCCCGGCTGCTCTTCGTTCCAGACAATCGTGGCTCCAGGTTTGCTGTTTTCGACAGTAACGGCTTTTACCAATTCTTCTTTTTGATAAGCAACCGGTTGATTGCTGTCGTCTTTCAGTTCCACCCTAACCTTGATGTCGTCTCCGGCATAATACGATACGTTATCTATTGTTATTGAAGAATGGTCGCGGGATGAGACAACAGGGACGATATTAACGACGATGGATTCTTTTACCGCACTCTCACCGTTAATTTGCGGCGTCAGTGTTACTGAACCTGATGTCGTTCCGGCGGTCAGCATCTGTGTGTAACTACCATCACCGTTATCTGTCCAGTCAGACAGGGTGATATCCTGAACGCCTTCACTGCGAGTTTGCAGCGCCAGCCCCGGCACCGGAGTTCCGTCGGAATCGTGCGCAGTAACGGTCAATGTGGTCGTCGATTTTTTATCTGCAGCTACGGTTAGCGGATTAACGGATAACAGAGAATCTTTCTGGCTTAATGTCGGAGCCTGAATGACGACCATGCTTTGTTCATGACGTGACAGGTTACCTTTTACATCCTCGGCGGTAACGTCTATCGACCATGTATTATCGGTTTCTGGAGTGTTAGTGAAGCGGTAACCTGGCAGCGTGACCGTGATATCTTTTCCAGACGTGCTGACTTTACCTCCGGCAGCTTCCAGCGCAGCGGCTTCGATGTTATAGCCTTTCAGGGCATATTTGGTCTGTATCGAGGAAACCAGCGGTTTTATTTCTCCAGACTTTCCTTTCACCGGATCCAGCAGACTCAGGCGAATCAGCTCTTTCTTGCGATATTCCAGAACGATATTGTTGTTGCGATCAATCAGGTCATAACGACTACCGGCCAGACTGCGCCGTCCGGCCACTTCGTCCGGGTTAAGCTGTTTCTGCATTGAGCTGCTGGGTTGCCAGGTCAGATCAACGGCAAAACGTGTGTCATTTTCACCTTGCTTCCCCTGACGCTGTTCTGCACTGAGAGTCAGAAGCGGGAAGGGGGTATAGTTGAGGCCCGCGGTAATAGCATGGGGATTACTTTGGCGATCATTCTTGTCAAACAGCGCCACTTCATCACCATAGTATTGTTCATAGACCAGTTTTCCACCCAGTTGTGGCCAGGCTGGTAACCAGCCTTCCGCGCGTAAATCCCAGCCGTTGGCCGGGCGGGCTTCGTAGTCATTATCCAATTCCGGTGCGCTACGCCAGCCGGTCAGGCCGATATAAGCGTTGCTGCTCAACTTCAGATAATCACGCCAGTATTCTGCGCCAAGCCCCGCGCGGGAGTGATAGCGGCTCAGGTCGTGGTCAAAAAACAGGTTGATGCCTGACATCCAGCTGGGGGTGAAATGACGCCAGCCCAAACCGGTGTTGATCTGGGTACGGTCGTCTGTTCGGTGAAGGGTATGCTGGCTGAAGAGCAGATAATCGGGTGTGTCATACCACGGATGCAGGAAGTCGAATTGCGAATTTTTCAGGCTGAAATCTTCATCCACACCCAGAGAGATTTTCGCAGTGCCAAAGTTATTTAACCAATCAGTCATCGCGCCTGAGGCTTCTGAAGACGCCCAACCACGCGCCATGCCGCTGGCCTGCTCACTATTCATATCTTGTGAAAGCAGAGTGCCAACTCGCTGCGAAGTGCTGGCTATTTGATTCTCCAGCGTGTTTTCGCCATTCGCAGGCGGTACGGCATTTTGTTGCTCATGACTTTTCTGCGAGGTTGTTGTCGGAACATCCAGTTCCTCACCCTGGCGCACGTTATCAAAGCCGCGAGCAAAAGTACGGAACTGATTAAGACGACGAAGCTCCTCCAGTGAAATACCGAATCGATCAGCAACGCTTTGCGCTGATTCCAGCGCTCCAAGCGTGTAAGGCACAGTATTATTTTCTATTAGAGGGGGGGCAGATGAAACTGTCGTCTGAGGTTTAGCGTGTACCACATTTTGTGCCGTCGCCATGACGGGGGAAAAAATTTGTGTAAATAAACAAACTCCGGCGGTCAGGCGGCGTATTTTGTCACCCAGACCACATAAAGAATTTTGAATATTATTTTTTATTTGATGCGCATTTGTTGAAGACATAGTGACCTTCCGTGAAAAAACAGAATTAAACTTGTTTTTCTAGCACGGAGATATAATGCGATCCTGACTATAATATGACCAGAAATAATGAATTAGCCGTGGAATTGCTAAACCAGGATTAATAACGGCGGTGGCTGAGTACCTCCAAAGAAAAAAGATGTTTTAATTATTTTACGTGATGTACTGAAAAGTTAAATTCGTTAAATTACTTAAGAATAATTCGTATGCAATTTGAATATTTGCATCCCGCAGATTAATGCTGCGATAAATAGCGCCGCTGCGCCGCAGAGCGTGGCACTGGCGAGGGCCGACGTTCCGTTGCCGAGCATACTGGTCAGTGCCGGGCCAAGAATTTGCCCGATACCATAAATCAGTGTCACAAAGCCCAAAAGGTTAAGATTTCCCGGCACGCTAAGCTGGCGGGCGATGGTCATCACCAGCGAGGTCGTCCCCATAAAGGTGCCGCCAAAACCAATACTGCTGATGATGAGTAATAAAGGAGAGCTGCTGGCGAGAGTTAACAGCACGCAGATCGCCTGCACCAGCAAATTCGCGGTCAGGCAAGGTAATGCTCCCCACCGTTTGGCTGCCCACAGCCAGCCAAAGCAACCAGGGACAATTGACAAGCCAACCAGTGTCCAAAGGTGAGCCGTCAGCACAGGCTGGCCCGCGTCTTTCGCCATGAGCGGCAGGTAGGTGGCGACGATGATATAACCAAAACCCGCCAGACCATACAAAATCGCCAGTAACCACCAGCTCATGGGTTGTTGCGCGATTTTTGCCAATGGCGCTGGCGCGATAACGTGTTTATTCGACGGGATGAGCAGCGCCAGAGCAAGCAATATAATGGCAGAAAGTGCTCCGGCACCTTGCCACAACGTTTGTGAAGAGAGGGCAAAATGCAGGCCTGCCAGCACATATTCATTGCCCAGAGCGATGCCGACGCCAACACCAGAAAATAGCGCCGCAAGGACAAAAGGATGGCGGGTATGTTGCATGATGAGCGTTGAGCCGAAAATCAACATCCCGGCGCTGGCGACTCCCGCCAGAAAGCGAATGATGAAAACCAGAAGAAACGGCGGTAGCCACGCCATCGCGAGGATTAATAATCCGGTTGCGAGGGCGGAAGCTAACAGGAACGGGCGCAGGCGTGAGGGTAAATGAAACGCGCCGAATGAAAACAGCAGGCTCCCCGCCAGATATCCGGCATAGTTACCGCTGGCGATCCATGAGAGTTCGCTAAAGGAAAATTCGCCTTCCGCCAGCATGACTGGCAGCATCGGCGTATAGAGAAAGCGGCCTAAACCCATACCTAAGGTCAGAACCAGCATCCCGAATAACGCGGTGCTGAAAGAAAAACGTTCTCCGGGATGCGATGTCGAATTCATGTTCTGCCTGGTTTGTATTATTTTGAGTTAACAAGTTAATAACAAAAAAGGAGAACCTGCCAGACTGTTATCGTGATTTTGTCGACGTAAAGCGATAAAAAAGATTGGGTTCGCCAACGATATAGATGTTGCCACTGGCATCCATCGCTATCCCTTCCGCCTGCTTGATGTTGTGTGAAAGGCCATACCTGCCTTTGGTTAACGACATTTCGCCGATCACGTCACCTGTCACGGTCACTTCCTGCAGGGCGCGTGACTCATGTGACAACACCAGCAACGTATTTTTTTGTGGGTTAAATTCCGCGCCAGAAACATCATCCAAAGTAAACTGACGCTGCAACGCTTTATCTTTGCTGATATGCAACTCATCGCTACGCAATAGCCCGGTTACTTTGTAGACCTCTATCGGATTTTTCTCTTTAAAAAACCAGAAGGTATGGTCCTGAGAGGAGTAAGCCAGCCCTTCAAAGCCACAGTTAGTTGGTGTTTCCTGCAATGGGATTTTAATTTTTTTGAGGATGCTCACTTCCGAGTCAGCGTTAAGTGAAATCACATAAATGGCATAATCACGTTCATCACTGATGACAAATTTATTATCACCAATGTATTCAATCGTCTCGAGATCCTTAACAAAATCGAGCGGAATGGTGCGGATCAGGTTACCCTCGGTCGTCATTTCAACGATGGTTGCAGGTTTGTTGATAGTGCTAAACAAGGTATTGCTCTGCGCAGACCAGGTCAGTGAGGAGATATTTTTAGTTACTCCTGTAATCTCTTTACCATCGATAGTGGCCTGATAATTCTGAAACCCTGAGACATGCTGGCTTTTACGGACGCAGGATTGCACAAAAAACAGGCTCACCGCCACGATGGCGCAAAGAAAAACGATAAAGGTGATGCGCTTTTTCAACTTGTTGCTCCTTATTATTGCTTTTTTTCTCGTCAAATTCAGTGCGACAGATAAGGAGTATACGGATGAAGCTTAATGAATTCTTAACGCGGGCGATGAAATAGTAAACGCCGCAGGGGAGTTGCGGCGTTTGTCTCTGGATGGCGGAACATTTTCAGCTTACATCGACTGATAAATGCGCCTCATCCATGAATGATAGATGAGGCGGTTAGCAATTTATATCCTCTGCCATACTCACTCTGTTTGGGTGATTATTGAACTATTCGTCAACTATATACGTTGGCTGATAAGACGTTAAACCCGGAATGGAAAAATTGCTATTCACTTCTTTCTTTAAACGGGCTTCATTAAAACTGGTACTGTCCTGTTGCTCAGTACTGTTCTTGGCTTGTTTATCGGTACTGTTCTTGGCTTGTTTATCGGTACTGTCATTGGCTTGTTTCTCGATACTGTCACTGGCTTGTTTCTCGATACTGTCATTGGTTTGTTTCTCGGTACTGTCATTGGCTTGTTTCTCGATACTGTCATTGGCTTGTTTCTCGGTACTGTCATTGGCTTTTTTATCGATATTATCATTGTAAATATATGCATTCTTAAGAGAAACATTATTCACTTTGGCATTGAAAAAACAGGCATTTTTAAAAATCGTATCTATAAATATCGTATTGAACAACCATGCATGGTTAAATAGAATATTCGAACCTTCTGTACCAGTGAAATTAGTATTGTCAAATTTTGCAGCCGAAAAGTTTGTATTAAAGAGTTTGCATTTTGTTAAATTAGCGTTAGTAAAATTGGTATACATGCAGCTAATATTAGTAAGATCTTTGTCTGAAAGATTTTTCTCTGATAGATTGGAATAATCAAATACTGCTCCAATAATTAATGACGGAAAGAAAATCACTTTTGTGAAATCTATGTGTGCAAGATAAGCGTTACTAAGGTCACTTCCAGTAAAATTAACGCCAGTGAGAACTTTTCCGCTGAAGTTACTGTTCCGTAGATTTGCATTTGTAAAATTTATATTAAGCAAGTGGCGAACTTTACGAAAATCGATTTTTTCTAATGAGGCGTCAATAAAGGTTGCATAACGGAGATCACAATCGGTAAAATCCACGCCTTCACAGATCGTACCGGTGAAATCCGCATTTCTAAGAATGCTGCCATTAAAATTGACATTCCTTAGAACCATATTAGACAAGTCTATGCCGGTTAAATCCATTCCCGCTAAATTCAACCCTTCTATACACCGTTGACCCGATTCATCTTCAGGGATAGCAGTGCTAATAGTATTGATGACAACATCACCTATCTTGAAGGTCATTGTAATTCCTGCATCAGAGATAGAGACTTTTCGCGTAAGACGTTCACTGTTATCTCCAGTGATACTCTTCTGAGCAACGTAAAAGCGCTCGCATGTATGACAAAATCTTTTCCAGCTCTCATTTGGGGGCAGATTATTGTCCGGGAGGAAATTAGCAATGCTATAAAGATCGTTCAGGACGCTACTTCTTATTTCAGGAGAGGCGCACTCAATAATTTCAGAGGTGGATATTGTATTTTTAATTTTATCTCTATTATCCGTGAGATTCCGTGATTCTGCTATATTTGGCTGCTGCTGGTTTTCTTTGTAGTATTGCAGCACATTTTCCCATTGTAGGTTTGTGAACGAGAAAGTTTCAGTCTCGTTATTGTTATCCCGTATGGTTAATTGATTTTCTACTGGGTCAAAAGCAATCATGAAATTATTCAGGTGTTGATATTGATGAGTGGCATCTAATTTCACTTCAAATGAATTTGAACTTTTGCAGGCATGTTTTAAAAACTTATCACAGGGAAGGTGTTGATCTTTATCTACGTGTTGTGGGTCATTGTGCAAAACAGAGAAAATACTCTCTTTCAAATTGTTCTTGTCAATATAGATTGGTAGTTGCGCTTTTTGTTCCATTATTTTAATAAACTGCTGCAATTGCTCTGTTTTAACATTGCAGTGATGACTTATATCTTTATCTTTATCTTTATGTTTAACAGTTAATACGCTTTCATTATCATCTTGTCGATTAAATATTATTTTTAGATCGTCAATTTCAAACTCATGTAAACCATTTCTTTTGGTATTGGCGATGATTTGTTCTGTTGTTGATGAATATCGATTTAAGGTTAATTCGAGATTGTCGGGATTAGAGATAAGGTGAATAAAAACATTTAGTACACGCTTAATCAAACCATCATTCAAATGATTTATATCATAATTAATTTGTTTTTGTATGGTTTCAATTTCCGTGTTAATATCAAATGGTTGGTTGTTTATTTCATGGCAAGCTTTTAGTCCCGAATACATGCCGAGTGTTGGGAAAATATCCTGGTATATGTTTAGGAAGCCCATATTTTTATCCTTGAATTGTGAAATATTCTTCTAAATCTAAAATAATCAGGGGGATGGGTAAAGATAAGCTTCGCACAGAAACTTATCTTTTATCATTATCTCACCCGGTAATCATTTTATTTCTCTATGCATAATTATGGGTTTAAGTATAATAAAATGTATAATGTATTTTAGACGTAAAATAGTAAGGTGCTATCAAAAATCGCTCATTTTGTGGATGGGAAATATTTCACGGCAGACGAGATATTTAATACAACTTCCTTCATGCAGGATTATGCGCAGCCAATTATCCGCGCGTTATATTTAAAGGTCTTATTGCCTGGTTGACGCTTCTGAATCGTAATGCACCACGCACTGCCAGTCGCTGCCCTGCTGGCAATATATCGCTTCGGTCTGCCCAGGGATCACCCATTGTATTTCCTCGCCGGGCAGACAGGTCAGCCAAATGCATAACCCGCAGCCGCCGCGTAAATCACGGGGAATATCGCTGACGCGAAAAGTCATGCCCGCTGCCTGCAACGCCTTGCGGGTTTGTATCACGCCGACCGTGGAGTGAAATAAAAATAAAAACTCTTTCATCGGCGTGTCCTCACTCGTTGACCAATTACCGCCGCGCCAATTGCGCCAGCAAATTGCGCATCAAGATGGGTATTTACCGGCATTCCCAGGTGAGTTTCCAACATCCGGGCAAACGCCTGGCAATGACTAACGCCACCAGTAAACAGAATCGGCGCTTCACAGGAGAGACGAGCAATGAAATTGGCACTCCGCCGCGCCATCGCGTTAATCACTCCAGCGAGAATCGCTTCTGGCGCGACGCCCGCTGAGCGCAAGCTGATCACTTCTGATTCGGCAAACACCGTACACATACTCGTGATGGCGTGCGGCGTGACATTTTCGGTAATACTGTCGAGTTGCTCGACGCTGGTGCCAAGCGTGCGCGAGATCACCTCCAGGAAACGCCCGGTGCCCGCCGCGCATTTGTCATTCATCAGGAAATCGCACAGGTTACCGTCATCATCAAGCTGAATCACTTTGCTGTCCTGACCACCGATGTCGATTACTGCGCGCGTTGCTGGCGCAAGAAACCGTGCGCCCAGCCCATGACAGGAGATTTCCGTCACCTGTTTATCGGCAAAATCCACCAGTTGCCGCCCGTAGCCGGTGAGCGTCAGAAACGGCGTTGTCTCTAACCCTTCGCGCAGAGTTTCCCAGGCTTCAGTAATTGCTGTTGCCGGGCGAAAGGGGGTTGGAACGAGGAAACGGCGCGTAATCACGCCGTCTGCCAGTAAGATCCCTTTGGTGGCGGTAGAACCAGAATCAATGCCAATCGAATATGTCACTGCCACTCCTTACAGCATCTCAATAAAGGCCGCGACACGGGTACTGAGCTGCCCGACATCTGAGGTGGAGTAGTCTGTTTCAATAGCGATATAAGGAATGTTGTGCTGCTGACGCACATGACGTTTAATCGCCAGCGATTCCACCGCGTAGGTATGGCACGCCTGCAAAATCACATCAACTACGCCATCGACCTGATATTCTTCCACCATCTGGCTGAGCATTTGCAGGCGCTGATCGTTCGGCGAAACACAGGAGCAGCCAATCGCCAGATATTTATCCGCCAGCGCGTCGTAGACATCGCCCGTTTCTGCCACGCATTGCTCGGTCGCTTTCGCCCCGGTGCAGTTTTCATAACCGACAACCCAGCCGCCATTCTCTTCAATCGCGCGCGCTACTTTCTCTGCTGCGCCGCCAATTGGGCAGCCGGTGATTAAAATGCGTGGACGCGGGTCCAGTCGCTGGCCTTCTTCCCACTGCTGACGAACGCGGGCGGTCATTGCATCCAGTTCATTGATCAACGCTTCTTTGTCAAAACGGAAGGTTGCGCCGTAGACCACTTTCAGAATGTCGCTGCCGCTAAGCGCCGGAGGATTTAACTGCCCAAGATGATAAAAATTGGCCAGTGCGCGACGTTCGCGGTTTTTCAGCGCAATGGCATCGCGCAGAGCATCTTCGCTAATCTCGTGCCCAAAACGTTCTTCTACCGTTTTTTGCAAGCGCAGCATTTCTGCTTTCCATAACGCGCGTGAGGCATCGTCCTCAACGCTGTTTGGCAACTGCATCACATGAACGGGCTTAAACTCCGCCATGTATTCATACATTTTCTTTTTGCCGTCGCAGGTGGTTTCACCGACCACCAGATCAGAAAAGTAGAAGTAGGGGCATTTATCGGTTTTGCCGAAGCCGTAGCTGCTTTTAATCAGCGGGCAGAGGTTGCGCGGCAGATCTTTCTCGGCTTCTTCAATGGTTTCATCAGAGGTGGAACAGAGCGAAACCACAACTGCACCGGCTGCCATCGGGATCTCTTGCGGCATAAAGGTGCAGTAGGTGCCAACCAACGGAATGCCGCGCTCCTTGAGATCCATGACGGTGAGAAAGCCTTTCTGGCGAGCTTCAGAGAACTGATCAAAAATGGCGGGTAGATCGGTGACAAGTGACATGATTTTCCTTCCCCGTACCACGGGAGATAATGAAAAGAGGCCACATTATTACCATTCTTTTAGTGTGGTTTATTTGATCTCTCTCGCGGTTAGCCACTTAGTTTTTCATGGATTTCTAAAAATTGCCGAGGGGGAACAAGGCCGGGAGCTGCGAAAGCAAATACAAAATTAGCCCAATACAACCGCCAACCAGCGTACCGTTGACACGGATAAACTGCAGATCTTTGCCGATATTTAACTCGATTTGCCGCGACATATCCTGCGCATCCCAGCTTTTTACCGTATCGCTGATATGTCGCGTCAGGAATGCGGAAAACTCAGGCGCGACGCGGTGCGCGGCTTGTTCCAGATGACCATTTAACGACGCCCGCAAGGCATCATCGGCAATTAACGTTTCGCCAAACCATTGCCCCGCCCGCGCGATACGTTCTTTCACGCGAGAATCTTCACTGTTGATGTCCGCTTTCAGCCATTCCCGCAAATCCCCCCACAATTCACTGAGATAGCGGTTAAAAGCTTCGTCTTCTTTCAGATAGCTTTTTACGACATCGGCTCGCGCTGCCATTTCAGGATCGTTTTTCAGCTTGTCGATCAGGGCAAAAGTGGCGCGATCAAACGCATGGCGGATCTGATGCGCACGATCGCGACTAATATCATCAAGCAAAGAATTCACCGCGTCAGAAACTAACTCCGCGCTATGTTCGCCCAGCCATTCAGTGGGCAAAATTTTGGCTTTTAGCGGATGCTCGCTCTCCAGCCAGCGAACAATTTGCTGGGCGATAAACTTGCGCGATTTATCGCGCTGGAGCAGGGCGATCAACTGTGCGATCAGCGTATCGAGCAGCACCTGATGACGATCGTTTTTGGTCATACTCTCCAGCATCAACGCACTGGTGCCAGAAAGATCAACCTTATCAATCGCCCGGTGGACCGCGCGCTTAAGCAGGCGCTGAATACGCGCATCATCGGTCAGTTCAAGAAAACCACTCATGATCTGCAACAGATGCTGACCAACGCGGCGGGCGTTTTCTGGCTGACTAAACCAGTTGCCAATCAACAACGCCGGTTCGTGACGTCGAATCAATGCCACCAGCGATTGGGTATCGAGAAATTTTTCCTGCACGAACTGACCGAGATTTTCGCCAATCCGGTCTTTATTACGCGGGATAATCGCTGTATGACGAGAAATGATCGGAATCGGCACGCGGCGAAACAGCGCCACCACCGCAAACCAGTCCGCCAGCGCGCCGACCATCGCCGCTTCAGCAATCGCCTTCACGCCGCTCACCCAAAAATTGGGCGGCAAAAACAGCGTAACGACAAAGGTAGCAGCGGCGATAAGCAGTAAAGAGAGCGCCAACATTTTGGCGCGTCTGAGTTCAATGAGTTTATTCATAACGTTAAGAATAGAGCCTGACGGTAGGATCGCGCAAAAATCACCGCTCCTCCGCCAGCTCGGCAGCCTGATGTTGGCGCACGCGATTAAGCAATCCGGCCAGGGTGAAAACGACGATAACGCCTGCCACAACGGCTAACAGATGAAACTGCAAGCGACCGCCGTTAAACCACAGCCAGCGGCCGATTTCGACCGAGACAGACATCACCATCAGGATCACCATATTCAGCGATGCGGAGACGGTCCCTTTCGGTAAGTTATTGGAAAACAGCGTAAAGCGGAATAAGGTCGGGAAGATCAAACCAATCCCGAAAGCATACAGACTGGTGCCCAGCACCGACCACAGCCAGACGTGCGGTGACAGCAGATTGCCGATAATCAACAGCGCGAGGCCGACCAGTTGAATGGGTACGGCACGCCAGATAAAGCGCGGTTCGGTCGGATCTTTAACGAAACGCGCCACGATGGCATTCGCGACAATCACCGCGCCGAACACCGGAACCTGTGTCCAGGCGAACTGCGAAGTTGTTAAGCCGCCTGCGTCAATCAGGATCACCGGCGAGACAGCCACCCAACTCATCATTGGGATATAGCTTAAAGAGATGGTTGCTGCGCCAAAGAGGAACAGCCGATTGCAAAAGACATTACGAAAATCGCGCAAGACGCTTTTGGCGCTAAATGGAACCGCGCCGCGCTTCACCGTCTCTGGCATCGCCAGCAGTAAGCCAACAAATGAGATAAAACCCATAACCGCAATGATGGCAAAAAGGACTTTCCAGTGCACAAAGTGCATCAGAGCTGCGCCGGAAAGCGGGCCGATAATCGGCGCAATCAGTACGATGGAGGTGATAATCGCCATCAACTTGATCCCTTTTGTCTGTCCGAACGCCTCCTGCACCGTGACATAACCAACGGTGGCAATAAAACAGATACTGGTGCCCTGAATTGCACGCGCGATAAGAAATTGTGTCATTGACGTGGTGAACATTGTCGCGGCGCAGGCAAGGGTAAAAATTAACGCCCCGGTAATCAGCACCGGCCTGCGGCCAATTCTGTCGGAAAGCGGCCCCAGCAGCCACTGTAACGCCATACCGCCAGCAAGATAGAGACTGACGGCAGCAGGGGCCAGACTGACATCGGCATTAAAATCACGGACCACATTAATGATCCCTGGCTGGATCAGATCCGTCGACAGATACGCAGCAAAGTCATACAAAATCAACGCCATCGGGAAAAACAGCGTGGCGGCATGGCGGGCAAAAAAACGTGGCATAACAAACAACTCCTTGTCCGGAGAACCCCAATGGGGAAAACGAAATTCAATACCGTCGGTAATGACGAAAGGCAGGCGAGAAGGACAAATGTACTGAATTTCATGTAATCAACCACACTGCCTGTGAACACACAGACAGAGAAATACCTTCTGACTCCAGGTCAGAATGTATAACGATTACAAATAGTCATCAGCACATTACACCTCTTGAATTGATGGGTTGCATAGAAAATATACACCTTAAGTGTAATTAAAATTTGCGGTTAATCAAAAGAGCGCGGTGGAAAGGGGGAATATCTGCCGGGTACAGGAAATGTAAAATGCGAGCCTGTTTCCGGAAAAATGTATCGTTTGCAGAAGAATAAAAATAGCCTGGAAAGCACCTCGGGGAATGGGAAATTGCCGGGTGAGAATGGTTTTGTTAGTCGCTAAAGTCGGGCCATCTTATCAACAGGTGACGGATCGCCATGACAAACTTCACGACCAGTACGCCGCATGACGCATTATTTAAATCCTTTCTCACCCACCCTGACACCGCGCGGGATTTTATGGAGATCCATTTACCTAAAGATTTACGTGAACTGTGCGATCTCGACACTTTAAAACTGGAATCCGCCAGCTTCGTCGATGAAAAATTGCGGGCGCTACACTCCGATATTCTGTGGTCGGTAGAGACCCGTGAAGGTGATGGCTATATCTATGTGGTGATTGAACATCAGAGCCGTGAGGATATTCATATGGCCTTTCGCCTGATGCGCTATTCCATGGCGGTGATGCAGCGCCATATCGAGCATGATAAACGCCGGCCGCTACCGCTGGTCATCCCGATGCTGTTTTATCACGGTAGCCGTAGTCCTTATCCCTGGTCCCTGTGCTGGCTGGACGAATTTGCCGACCCGGCTACCGCACGGAAGCTTTATACCGCCGCGTTCCCGCTGGTGGATGTCACTGTCGTGCCAGACGACGAGATTGTGCAGCATCGCAGAGTCGCCCTGTTGGAGTTGATCCAAAAGCATATTCGCCAGCGCGATCTGATGGGGCTTATCGACCAACTGGTATTATTACTGGTTACAGAGTGTGCTAATGACAGCCAGATAACTGCGCTGTTAAATTACATTTTACTGACTGGCGATGAAGCGCGTTTTAAAGAGTTTATCAGCGAACTAACCAGTCGAATGCCACAACAAAGGGAGCGAATAATGACGATTGCAGAGCGAATTCATAATGATGGATGGCTGTTGGGAAGGGAGAGGGGGAGGAAAGAAGGGAAAGTAGAAGGGGAACGGAGCCTCCTCCGATTGTTGTTGCAGAATGGGGCAGATCCTGAATGGATACAAAAGATTACCGGACTCTCGGCAGAGCAAATGCAGGCATTAGATCAGCCCTTGCCTGAAAGCAAGCGCGATCCATGGATCGAGTACTAATCAGAGACTGATGGCAAACGCAAAGCTGCCTGATGCGCTACGCTTATCAGGTCTACATAACCCATTAAATATATTGAACTTTAAAAATTTTGTAGACCTGGTAAGGCGTTCACATGGCATCCGGCATGAACGAAGCGCATTTTGCCTAAGCCATGCTGGAACGTGGAGATGACCCTGCAAAGATAAAACGAGTCACACGCGATTCGTGAGAGGAAATCAGGGGGCTCACCACTATTTCGAATTCATTCCATTGCCCGATACACGGCTTCGCCAATTTGCTTCAGTGCTTCGCGATAGGTTTCGCTGAGCGGCAAAGCGCAGTTGATGCGCAGACAATTACGGTATTTGCCGGAAGCCGAGAAAATCGAGCCTGCCGCCACCTGGATTTTCATGCGGTATAGCTGCCGCGCAACGCAGACCATATCGACCTGTTCAGGCAATTCTATCCACAGTAAAAATCCGCCTTTCGGGCGCGTAATACAGATTTCGCAGGGAAAATATTCCCGTATCCAGCAGGTATAAAGCGCCATATTGCGCTGATAGTTCTGCCGCATCCGCCGGATATGGCGATGATAGTGACCTTCCAGCACAAACGTTGCCGCCGCCATTTGCGTGGACGGTACATTAAAGCTGCTGATGGCATATTTCATATGCAGCAGTTTATCGTGATAGCGCCCCGGTGCGACCCAACCCACGCGCAGGCCAGGTGCAATACTTTTACTGAACGAGCTGCACAGTAGCACTCGCCCGTCGATATCCCAGGAATGAATGGTCCGCGGGCGCGGATACTCCGTCGCCAGTTCGCCGTAGACATCATCTTCAAAAATCACAATATCATGACGCTGAGCGAGAGAGAGAACGGCCCGTTTGCGCGCGTCCGGCATAATAAATCCCAGCGGATTATTACAGTTTGGCACCAGAATGATGCCTTTAATCGGCCACTGTTCCAGCGCCAGTTCCAGCGCTTCAACGCTGATGCCTGTTTCTGGATCGGTTGGGATTTCAATCACTTTCACGCCCATGCCACGCAGCATCTGCATCGAACCGTAATAACAGGGGGATTCGACCGCGACAATATCGCCCGGTTTACACACCGCCATTAACGCCAGCGACATCGAGTTATGGCAGCCGCTGGTGATGATGATGTCATCGGCAGTGACCACCGAGCCGCTGTCGAGCATCAGGCGGGCAATCTGCTCTCGCAACACTCGCTGACCGGCTAACAAGTCATAACCGAGAACGGTTTGCAGATTATGCTGCACCACCCGGCTTAGCTCCCGCCACAGCGGTTTCAGGCTGGGCGTTTCGACATCCGGCGTGCTTTTACTTAACGGAACAATGGAACTGTCGCTATGCGCCTCCAGCATATCCAGCACCTGATCCCACTGGGTAATTTCCACCGGGCGCTGCACCGGACGCGTCATCGGCGGCACTGGCGGCTGGGCTTTACGTTGTGCGACAAAATAACCCGAACGCGGCTGTGGGGTGATGAGCTTCATCGTCTCCAGCGTCTGATACGCCTGCTGCACGGTGCTGATGCTGACGCCGTGCTCCTGACTTAAGCTGCGCACCGACGGCAATTTCTCCCCGTGACGATACAGCCCCTGCTCAATCCGCTCGGCAAGCAGAGTCGCCAGATGTTGATAACGCGTCATGCTGTATTCCTTATGTGGACCATACAGAGAGAAAAACCGGTACAGATGAGGCTAAAAAACCGGATGCAGATGCTGTTTTAACCTGTCTGTATGTTAAATAAAACTAATATTTGCATCTGTATTGTGAACTGCCAGAAGACGGATGATGAAGCCTCTGAAAGATGAGGAGGCAGCAGATGGAATTTCACGAAAACAAAGCCAAAACGCCGTTTATCAGACTTGTGCAACTCTGGCAGGCGGTGAGGCGTTGGCGGCGGCAAATGCAGGCCCGGCGGGTGTTACAGCAGATGAGTGATGAGCGGTTGAGGGATATTGGGTTACGCAGGGAGGATGTGGAGTGATAGAGGATGTTGAGAATAAATCAGGATATTAACTTTTTATATGTACCCAGGAAGAAACCAGGGTACATATAGATATTAGTTGAATTTAATATCAGCAATCAATTTTTTGATATAATCTTCTGGTTTCATCTTTGTTTTTTCTTTTATTTGCTGATAAGTTTCTTTCTTAATGTTGATTTCAATTGTTTTATTTTTATTGATAATGCACGCAATTGGTAATAGTAGCAATAATGTAATGATTATAATTATAAGAATTATTTTTGAATTTCCATGTGAGTCCGATTCCTTTATTTTTTGGAATATTCTTCTCATGACTGGATTAACTGCTGAAGAAAACAAAATCATAATGATAAAAACAGCCAAAAAATCTAATGTATATTTTGCGTAGTAACTTTCAGTATTCATCTCAAAAAACAGCAACCACGCCAGAGCACAAAACAATGTCATGCCAAAACATATAAATGAAATAATAAAGCCAATTTGTTGTGTTCTTTTATCAAGTTCAGAGAGAAATTTCTCACCAATTCTTTGAAATTTATAGGGTGAAATAAACTCATGGACGGCATTGAAAAATATATATGTGCAAATCAAAACAAAGAATATATTGATTGGCATAAATCCTATAAGTGTATCAAAAAAGAAGTCTTGTTGAAGATAGTACGGTAATCGGTCATCAACTTCCATTAACAATGTTAATATAAACCCGAAAGAAACATAAAAAAACAAACCTTCTTCACGTAATTTTTTAATGTATTTTTTGAATTTAAAATCTTTAATCATCTTCAGCATAGCTATTCCTTATTGCAAATAATATGGCCGGGGTAGAAAGTGCGACCCCGGCTATCAACGTATTTTTATGTTGGCAAAGCAATTTTCCCCGTTAGCATATCAAACATCAGATAAGCAAAGCCCTTTGCCCGAACTGGATCTGATAAATATTGCAACATAAATTCTTGTCGAGCGTCATTACTGTCCATTACAGCATTATCAACTGCCTGGAGGAAATCACCAAGAATAGCTTGTTCTGGCGGATTATTTTTAATTTGTGTCATAACATTTTCATTTTCAGTTATTTTGTTATACACCGAAAAAGCATTGCTGATCATATCTTTGTCGGTCAAATGGTCGCTAATGAATAATTCATTCATCCGAGAAAGCACCTGCGATAAAAACTCCTCTTTTTTATCTTTCGCTTTTGCCGTACCAATATCATTACTTGCATCCAGCGTATAGTCAGGCGTTTCTTCCTGTAAGCGTAAATCTTGTTCATGGATTTTCGATAAGCGATAGTGACTCATCTCCACGTTACTGAGATCAACCTCATCCTCTTCCAGACGTTGTTCATGCAGCAGCGGACGCAAATGGCGGGCAAACAGGCTCAGTTTTTCCAGATCTTTGTCATCGTACTCGACGATCTGCGACATAAATTCATAAAAGCGAACAAAGCTGCCGAGATCCTTTTTGAATATTTCCAGGCGATCTTTCTCCTGCTTACAGGCTTTAAAACTGTTTTCCGCATTAGTGATTAACACCGTATCGCCCGTTTTTTTGGTGCGCTCGAACATCTCTTTGGCGGTCAGATAAGCGTCTATCGCCATCAGATAACGCTTTTTCCAGCGTTCTACCGCCGGTTTGCATATATTACTGATCGCTGCATTCGATTTATTTTTGATGAAGAATGCCTCGCAGAACTGCTCGACTTCATGCCACTGAAAGATCTGCGTGGCGCGCAGTTTTTCAAACAGATCGAAAACCTGCTGCGGATCGCTGACATCGGTCAGTTCCGCCGTCTGGAAATAGGGCTGGAATGCGCCGAGGATCTCGTCCGGATCGTTATAAAAATCGAGAACAAAAGTGCCTGATTCCGCTTTGCCCGGATAGGTGCGATTCAGGCGGGAGAGCGTCTGCACGCACTCGACGCCGCCGAGGGCTTTATCCACGTACATCGCGCACAGTTTCGGCTGGTCAAAACCGGTCTGGAATTTATTGGCGACCAACATGACCTGATAATCATCGCTGTCGAAGGCTTTGCGCATATCCCGCCCTTTCAGGCCGGGGTTCATGTTTATTTCAGTAAATTTCTGGTTTAACAATGCCAGGCTGTTATGGTCGCCTTCCTGGAATTCAACTTCCCCGGAAAACGCCACCATCGCGCTGATTTTCTGGTAATTGTTCTCGCTAATGTATTTATCAAACGCCAGCTTGTAGCGTACAGCGGCTTTGCGTGAACTGGTGACCACCATCGCTTTAGCCTGGCCGCCAAGCAGGTGCATCACATGTTTGCGGAAGTGCTCCACAATCACCTTCACCTTCTGCGAGATATTGTGGTCGTGCAGTGTCACCCACTGGTTGAGCTTAATCTTCGCCCGTTTGCTATCGACTTCGCGGTCTTTGTCTTCCAGCTTTTGCAGCAACTGATACGCCACTTTGTAGTTGGTGTAGTTTTTCAGCACGTCGAGGATAAAGCCTTCTTCGATTGCCTGGCGCATGGAGTAGACGTGGAAGGCCTCAGGTTTATTGGTTTTTGACGCCGGTTCATCGGGACGTGGACGGCGACCAAAAAGTTCGAGGGTTTTGGATTTTGGCGTGGCGGTAAAGGCGTAGTAGTTCAGGTTACTGCTGCCTTTCCGGGCGGCAATGGTCGCATCCAGAATATCTTCTGACGACAGCACCACGTCATTATCCATTTCTTCGCTCATCAGCACTTCTTTAAGCTGACGGGCGGTGGAACCGCTCTGCGAGGAGTGCGCTTCATCGGCGATAACCGCGTATTTACGCTGCTTCAGGCTAACGCTGTTTTCGATAGCTTTCAGCACGAACGGGAACGTCTGGATGGTGACGATAATAATTGGCTGCGAGTTTTCCAGCGCGTTGGCCAGCTTTTCCGATTTAGAGCCATCGCCCTCTTTGTTATTGATGCGCCCGACCACGCCGTCGGCGTGTTCGAACTGCCAGATGGTGTCCTGAAGCTGGTCGTCCAGCACCGTGCGGTCCGTCACCACGATAACGGAGTGGAACTGTTTTTCCCCTTTCACGTCGTACAGACGAGAAAGCTGGTGGGCGGTCCAGGCAATAGAGTTCGACTTTCCGGAACCTGCGCTGTGCTGGATCAGGTATTTATAGCCGGTGCCTTCGACCGTCGCGGCCTCCAGCAGTTTGTTGACCACATCCCACTGATGATAACGCGGGAAAATCAGGCTCTCTTTCTTCGCTTTCAGCCCGTTCCACTCCTCTTTTTCTTCAATATGCAAATGGACAAAACTGGCGAGGATTTTTAATAAGTTGTCCGGCAGCAGCACTTCATTCCACAGATAATCTGTGGCGTAGCGGTGGGTATCTTCGGGGATCTCGTTGCCTGCGCCGCCGTCTTTGGTGCCTTTGTTAAACGGCAGGAAGAAGGTGCTGTCACCCGCGAGTTTGGTGGTCATAAAGACGTCATACTGGCTGACGGCAAAATGCACCAGCGCGCCGCGCTTAAAGGTCAGCAGCGGTTCCGGTTTATTGGTGGCGGGATCTTTCGGCAGGCGGGTCTTTTTGTACTGCGCAATGGCGTTCTGCACCGCCTGTTTGAATTCGGATTTCAGCTCCAGCGTGGCAATTGGCAGGCCGTTGATAAACAGCACCAGGTCGATGCGCCATTTTTTGGCTTTCACGCCCGTTTCTGCAAAGACGCTATTTGAGGCATACGGGCTGTAGACCAGTTCCGGCACGATACGGCAGATATTCTGCTGATAGCGCGCCAGCGTTTCCGGGTTGAGATTATGTTCCGGTTTAAACTGACACAGCGAAAAACGGGCATTGCGGATTTTCAGTCCGTGGCGAAGTACGCCGAGCGTACCCCAGGTGCGCGACTGGATGTCGGTGGCGTTGCTGTCGGCTTTTTTTAACTGCGCAACCAGCGCGTCGAGGAAATGGCGCTCGGTGTCGTTGGGGTAGACGCGGGCGAATTTCTCCCACTCCTGCGGTTGGGTGGTCTGAACGAAGTTTAAGGTATCCTGTGCGTATATTGCTCGTTCCCGGTCGTAGCCGTCACTTTTGCCGACAATCCAGCCTTTTTCCAACATCTGAGCGATGATGTCTTTTTGTAAGTTGACCTCTTTGGCGATGTCGTTGCTCATGCGCTGACCTCCGTGGGTGTTTCCGCTTCGGGGATGGGGGCGGTCCAGTTGCGTAGGTCGATTTTGCCGGTGACGGCGGCGGAGATAAGGGCGGTGCGGCGTTCCTGGATTAGCATTATTGCTTGATTGGTTTTAAATATTATGAGATCAATTTGTGCGCATTTTTCATTCAAGGCGTTGACGATTGATTGTGCTTCACCCAATGGGGGAAATATAAACTTGGTTGTTTTAAAGTCACCTAATGAAACTCTTTTTCTTGTTCCCTCAATACTAATGTTATTAATGGTTTGTCGCCCAAAATTTGAGTTCAATAGATATGCTATGAAATGTGCATTGAAGGTTTTTTTATTAACTCTTACTCTCATAACATCTTGCGTTATGACAGCATCTGGTTCATTTTTAGGATAAACGCACGCTTCTCCTGGGGGATCTCCGACTTTTGAAAAAATCACATCATTTGAGGATAATTTACATATTTCAAGCTGTTGGGCTTTTTGATGAGTAACATATACAGTACTTTTTCTGTTATAACCTGTCGCTTTTATATCTCGAATGTATACGACAGGTACCCCTTCTTCTTTCAATTCACTTGCTAGTAAATCACTTCCAAATGGCCCATTTACGAAGCATCCTTTAGTTTCATCACCAGTATTGGCTAATTTACTCTTAAACCAGTGGGAGGGTGCTTCGCCTAATCCTGTTAAACCAGAATCTTTCATCGGCACATCAGGATTTAGCCCTTTGGTCACCGCATGGCTAATCACTGCCTGACGTTTTTCTTTTAGTAGTTCAATGAGTTGTTGTTGTTTCTCGATCAGGTCATCGATTTTTGCTGTTTCATGATCAAGGAAAAGTGCAATCTTAGAAGATTCATCATTACGAGGTTTTGGGCATTGTATATCGCCTAAAAGTTCAAGGTTTAAACCGTCTCGTAAATCACCGCCAGCCATGTTACGTATATTCTGATAATTAGAAATGAGCCACCAAAATATATAGCGAGATTGATTCTTTTTATACAATACAATGGCCGCCATGGATTGGTTACAAGTGGTATTAATACCAAGTTGTGCAACCATACCTTTGGTTTTTCCCTGCCCAGCTAAAGCGACAACAAGTGCCCCTTTTGGTATCCACTTGGCACTACTATTTTCAAGTGCAGCGTTAGATATATATGTGGATGGCTCGACTATATAACCTTGATTTACTGCTCCAGAACTAATCCAGGGAACTGTACCATTCTCCCAATAATCAATAACATTTTTGGAGGGAGTTCCTCCTGCAAAAATATTGGATAGCCACCTCAGCTTAGTTTTTTTCCAGTTTAGTGGTAATTCATTACACCACTCCATCCCAGAATCCCTATACTCCGGATACGCCTGATATTTATTTAACCCCGCCATCAGGAATGTACCTCCTGCAACAGTTTCATAA
Organism: Escherichia sp. WS1450; assembly: GCF_046487395.1. Lineage (NCBI taxonomy): Bacteria > Pseudomonadati > Pseudomonadota > Gammaproteobacteria > Enterobacterales > Enterobacteriaceae > Escherichia > Escherichia sp. WS1450. The sequence continues at coordinate 46,676 of NZ_JBJQJO010000020.1, read as the reverse complement.
TCTCAGCGCTTACCGCATCCAAATCAGCATCAATCTCCTCCAACGGTCGCGGCGGTGTATAAACATAAAAATGACGATTAAACGGAATTTCATACCCCACAATCCCGATATCCCCATCTTTCGCATCGCGTTTATCGGCATTGATCCACGCATCCGCAACATGCGGCAATACTTCCGCTTTGAAGTAATCCTCGATCAACTCGTTGGTAGATACCGCCGGATTTAACGGCACATTCTCGTTATCACGCAGGTCGCCATCCGATTCAAACTCCACAACCTTTCCGTGGTACTCAAACGCGCCGTACAGCGGTTGGGGCGCTTCTTTCAGAACCTTGCTGATTACCGGCTCGGCGTCCGGGTTTTTGCGGGTGATAGCATCGATAAACTGCTTGTTCTCTTTCGCATCCAGCTTCACGCCTGCGGTTCTGAGCGCCTCTTTCAGCGTCAACTGGAACTGATTAAAGTCATTGCTAACAGTCTCTTTGCCACCCGCCAGCATCCTCATCGCTGCCTGAATACGCCGCGCTTTTTCCATTAACCCGCGCTGGGCCAGCCATAATTTGCTGTCGAGCAGATCTTTAATTTGCTTCTCTTTCAGCTCGCTAAAATCGGCTTTAAGAATGGCGCGGGCTTCACTTTCTACCGCTGTTAAGTCGCCGTAATTACCGTCCTGCCACTGGAAAGCAAAGGCGTCATACAGTTGCGCCATCGGCGCGTTAAACGGCTTCGGCGCAAAGCGCAATGTGGCAATGGCGTCATCACTTATCTGAGCCGACAGGCGTAACGGGCGCTCAACGGTGATGCGACGATAGCCAAACTCGGTGCTGTGAAAGACTTTGCTGGCAAAGGTTTTTGCCGCCTCGGTTTTGGTTGTTGCGGGCTGGCGTCCCCGGCTGGATTTTTGTTCGGGTGCTTTCTCCAGGCCTAACGCCGCAAGCGTAGTGGTGGCAACGGGTTCGAAATCGCCAAACGTGCGGGTGATTAAACCAATATCCTCCTCCCCGAGAATATTACGTTTTGATCCCAGCGATTTACGCATCTTTCCGCACAGGTTGCTGCCGTCGATTAGCTGGACTTTACCTTTGCGTTCTGGCGCTTTTTTGTTAGACAGCACCCAAACATAGGTAGCGATACCGGTGTTGTAAAACATATCGGTGGGCAGGGCGATAATGCCTTCCAGCAAATCCGCTTCCAGAATGTAGCGGCGGATCTCGCTTTCACCGCTGCCTGCGCCGCCGGTGAATAACGGCGAACCATTAAGAATGATGCCGATCCGTCCGCCACCGCTTTTGGCATCGCGCATTTTGCTGATCAGATGCAGCAGAAACAGCAACGAACCGTCGGAGACTCGGGGCAGGCCGGGGCCAAAGCGACCATCAGCACCTTTGAGTTTGTGCTCGTTGTTGATGTCGGTTTCTATCTTTTTCCAGTCCACGCCGAAAGGTGGATTAGAAAGCATGTAATCGAATTTTTCTGCGGGGAGTTGATCGTTGGAAAGGGTGTTGCCGAGTTTAATAAGGCTGACGTCCTGGCCCTTAATCAGCATATCGGCTTTACAGATGGCGTAGGATTCCGGATTTAACTCCTGACCAAACGCGCGCATCACGGCATTGGGGTTTTGTTTATGGACGTACTCCATGCCGGAGGAGAGAAAGCCGCCGGTTCCTGCCGTTGGATCGTAAATGGTGCGGATGATGCCGTCTTTATTGAGCGCATCATCATCATCGAAAAACACCAGCGAGGTGGTCAGATTGACGATATCACGCGGGGTAAAGTGCTCCCCGGCGGTTTCGTTAGAACTCTCGGCAAAACGTCGGATCAGCTCCTCAAATACCAGCCCCATATCGTGGTTGGTGACGTGCTCCGGGTATAAATCTGCTTTAGCGAATATTTGCACCACTTTGAACAGTAAGTTTGCATCCGCCAGCTGTCCGACAAACTCGCTGAACTTGAAGTGTTCGAAAATTTCGCGGGCATCCGAAGAGAACGACTGGATGTAGTTTTCCAGGTTGTCCTGTATGCCATTTTGCCCCATTTTGCTGAGATCCATCGCTGAGGCATTAAAGAACGTGAGGCCATTAGTCGCCCGCAGGATCATTTTCTCCTGGGCTTCCTCTGGCAGTTTCATGGCTTTTACTTTTTGTGCCTCGGCAATGACCGCGTCTTTACTTGTTTCGAGTACACATTCCAGACGACGAAGAAGAGTGAAAGGGAGAATAATTCGTCCATATTGTGATTGTTTAAAATCGCCGCGTAACAGGTCGGCGACAGACCACAGGAAGGCTGCAATCTGGCTGAAATTAGTTGATGACATAAAAAGCATTCCTTGCCCTGAAAAAGAGGGGGATATTCAATGTGAAGTGAATGCTTTGTTATATCAAACTATCGTTGTGATGATCAAAAACATGATCATTTTCAATGCGTTATAAATATTGGTTGGAAGTATTAATTGTTCTAATGAATGCGTTTTGAGGTGTTTCTTAATATATTTTGATTTATCCTGGAATGGTATTTTTGCAGAAACAAAGACGCTAACTTTTATTTTTTATTCGCAGCATAATGACGCCGTTTGCCAGCGCAATTTGACAGGAGTCATTCATGAAAGCCACCGAAGCCCGATTACTCGATTTTCTAAAACGCTCTCAGCAATTCGTTATTCCCATTTATCAGCGTACTTATTCATGGTCAGAGGAACAGTGCCGCCAGCTCTGGGACGATGTAATACGTGCCGGGCAGCGTGATGATGTCCCGGCGCATTTCATCGGCTCGGTGGTGTATATCGAACAGGGCCTATATCAGGTTTCGGGGATCTCGCCATTACTGGTGATTGACGGTCAGCAACGCCTGACAACGGCGATGTTATTGCTGGAAGCGTTGTCCAGACATCTTGGTGATGACGAGGTGATGGATGGTTTCTCCGCCATGAAATTACGAAACTATTATCTGCTCAATCCGTATGAATCGGGCGAGCGTGGTTTTAAGTTACTTCTTACGCAAACGGACAGAGCGAGCCTGCTGGCATTGATTAGACAAAAACCGCTGGCAGAAAATTGCTCTCTACGCGTGAAAGAGAATTTTGAGTTTTTCCATGAGCAAATAGGCAAACTCCACGGCAATTTCACCGCGTTATGTCAGGGCCTTTCCAAACTGCTGATTGTGGATGTCGCCTTGAATCGCGGTCAGGATAATCCGCAACTAATCTTCGAAAGCATGAACTCAACAGGAAAAGCGCTGAGTCAGGCGGATCTAGTACGCAACTATGTTCTGATGGGGCTGGAGCCAGAACATCAAAGCCAACTGTACGACGATTACTGGCGGCCCATGGAGCTGGCGTTTGGTCAGAAGGGATACACTGACTATTTCGACAGTTTTATGCGTAATTACCTTACGGTAAAAACAGGTGAGATTCCGCGAATTGGTGATGTCTATGAAGCCTTTAAACGCTATGCGCGAAAACCTGGCGTAATAGATAGCGGGATGGAGGCGCTGGTTGCGGATATTCGTACGTTTGCTGACTATTTTTGTGCGATGGCGCTGGATAGCGAAAAGGATAAAACCTTAAAGATGGCGTTTCAGGATCTGCGGGAACTGAAAGTTGATGCTGCATGGCCGTTCCTGTTGGTGCTTTATCACGACTATAAACAGGGGATCCTTTCTGCCGCGGATTTTTTAGGTGCCACGCGTTTAATTGAGTCGTATATCTTCCGGCGCGCAGTCTGTGCCATTCCCACCAACTCATTTACTAAAACCTTCGCTACGTTTTACAAAGTGCTGGATAAAGAGCGTTATCTGGAGAGCATTGCGGCGCATTTGCTGGATCTGCCTTCCTACCGTCGTTTCCCGGATGATGATGAATTTCAACGTGAACTGAAAACTCGCGATCTCTACAACTTCCGTAATCGCAGCTATTGGCTACGCAGATTTGAAAACCACGATCGTAAAGAACGGGTCTATGTTGACACTTATACGATTGAACATATCATGCCGCAGAACCCTAATTTATCGGTGAAGTGGCGCGATGACCTTGGTCCGGAATGGAAGCGTATCCATAAAAAATGGCTCCATACGTTGGGTAATTTAACGTTAACTGGCTATAACTCAAGCTACAGCGACCGTCCATTTGCGAAGAAACGAGATATAAAAGGTGGCTTTAAGGAAAGTCCATTACGCCTGAACACGGGGTTAGGGCAATGTGAAATATGGGATCGTGCAGCGATACAAAAGAGAGCGGAACGTCTGTCCGAGCTGGCAATAGACGTCTGGGCGATCCCCAAACTTTCGGAAGACGTGTTGGCTCGTTATCGCACTGTCGTTGAACGAGAAACGGGATATGTCCTTGCTGATTTCCCGCAACTTGAAGAAGGTACGCACATCCGCGTACTTTTTGACAGCCTTTCTTATGCCGTTATGACGCTGGACGCTGGGGTTACGCGAGAAATATTGAAGCTCTATGTTGCCTTCAAAGCGGAGACGAATTTTGTTGATGTGGTGCCGCAAAAAAGTCGCTTACGTTTATCACTAAATATGCCATTCCATGAACTGGTTGACCCAAAATGTATGGCTAAAGATGTCACAGATATAGGCCGTTGGGGCAATGGCGATGTTGAAATAGGTTTCAGCGATCTTTCTGAGCTTCCTTATGTGATGGGATTAATTCGTCAGGCATTTAAAAAGCAGATGGATAACGCGATGGTTTAATATGGAATAATATCCTCTTTACCATGCAATCAAGGATCCTCTAATGACAACCAAACTACTGGACCTGAGCTGGAATGCAAATGCCATCCCGGCGATGCAAATTGTCGGTACGCGCGCGGCCTTGTTTACCTTCAAAACGCATATGGCAGGGTTTGTCTGGGATGCCGCGCAACTGGAAAATAACCCCTATACCTTTGTTGAAGTTAAAACGCTGCTCGATGGCGTCACCGTTGGCGGGCATAAGGTCAGTGATACTGAGCAGGTGTTGAACCTGGCAGATAGCGCAAAAAAACTGATTGAACTTGTGCAATCCGGGCGTTTCGATCTTGATAAGAAAACGTTCACGTTGCTTAACGGCATTATTGCGCGTAATGAGGCGCTGGAGTGGGGCGTTTTTCGCGGCGAAGGTGATGAGTTACATTACAATGCGCGCGTTCACCTCGGCGAGTTGGGCACCCATTTCCCACCAGCCACAGAAGCAGGTGCACCTGAACTGAATCGAATATTCGCCGCAGGTGTGGCACAAATAAAAGAGATGCCACCGTTCGAAGGGGCGCTGGCAATGTTTTTATTTGGTGCTTATTTTCAGTTTTTCTTTGATGGCAACAAGCGTACCAGTCGCCATATGATGAACGGCTGGTTAATGCGCCACGGTTACAATCCCATTAGTGTACCCGCAGCTCGTGCGCTGGAGTTCAACAGCAAAATGGTGCGCTTTTATCACAGCAAAGATGCCAGTGAAATGATGGCATTTTTGGTGGATTGCTATCAGGTTTGAATAAGTGCTGGATGGTGTCCCAATGCTGCCATCCAGCCCCTTCATATCAACTTCCCTATCTTTTCCTAAAACGTGATGCTATTTCCAACATTCGAATCATCAGTGCACGAAAAGCAGATCGTAAAGAGAGGAGTCGCTATGAGCATGGTTAAACATAAACGAGGGACCCCCTCTACACTCGATGTGCAGCATGAGGCCGAACTGAAGGCACTGGCGAATAAATTCGACGAAGATATTGATTACAGTGATATCCCGCCTTCCAGCGATGAGCAATGGTCTAACGCAGAACGCGGTAAGTTTTATCGGCCATTGAAAACCCAGGCTTCGGTGCGTATTGATGCTGATGTGATGGAATGGCTGAAGCGACCTGGTAAAGGCTATCAAACTCGCCTGAACGCAATTTTACGTGAAGCGATGCTGCGCGATCAGAACAAAAAATAATTCAGGCCGCACATGGCGGCCATCATCCAAAATTACTTCCTCAACCCCGCAAACGCCGCCCGAATCTCATCCTCCGGCAGCTGAATCCCGATAAACACCATCGTGCTATGCGGTTTTTCATCGCCCCACGGCCTGTCCCAGTCGGCGCTGTAGAGGCGCTGGACGCCCTGGAACAGCAGGCGGTTAGGTTCGCCGTCAATCCACAGCATCCCTTTGTAACGCAGCAGTTTATCTGCCGATTCCAGCAGCAGGTTTTCCATCACGCGGGAAACTTCGCTGATATCTACCGGGTAATCCAGTTCCACCACAATCGACGAAATATCGTTTTGTTTATCCGCGATAAAGTGGAAACGCGGTTTGGTGCTGACGACGTTTTCTTCCAGCATAAAACCGTTGGTGTTGAACAACAGGCCCAGGTCGATGTCGCCGTGGGTGACGGTGTAGACCGGCGCGCGGGCGTTGATGCGTGCCAGACGTTCACGCAGTTTCTCTGCTTCGCCTGCGACGTCGGTTTTAGTCAGCAGAATACGGTCGGCGTAGCCAACCTGGGACTGGGCGATGGTGAACTGGTTCATCTGCTCATCGGCATGTACCGCATCCACCAGCGCAATCACGCCGTCCAGCAGGTAGCGCTGGCATAAAATCTCATGGGAGAAAAAGGTCTGAATAATCGGGCCAGGATCGGCCATGCCGGTGCATTCAATGACCAGACGGTCGAACTGAATATTGCCCTTGTCGAGATTGTCCAGCAGGTCGAGTAGCGCGTCCTCCAGCTCGTTGGAGCGCGAACAGCAGATGCAGCCGTTGGTCAGCGTTTTGATCTGCGTGGCGCGGTCGCCAATCAGTTGATCATCAACGGAGACTTCGCCGAATTCGTTTTCAATCACGGCAATCTTGTAGCCGTGTTGTTCGTTAAGAATATGGCGCAGCAGGGTAGTTTTGCCCGCGCCTAAAAAACCGGTGAGTAGGGTCACTGCAATCGGGTTCATGCTCTCTCCATTAACAACAGCGCATACCGCCTTTACCATCGCCGCCGTAGCGCGCGTTCTGGCGTTCGCGGAAGAATTCTTCATAGCTCATGTACGGCTTGTCGGGATGGTTGGTCTTCATATGCTCGACGTAGTTGTCGTAGTCTGGAATGCCAATCAACATCTTCGCCGCCTGGCCGAGATATTTTTTTGCCTGTCCTAAGTTACCAAACATAGTTCACTCTGATAAGAACAAAGCCCCGCCGAAGCGGGGCTAAACACGGTTAGTGGTGCGAAGAGATCTTCACGCCGCCTTCCGGGATTGGAACGTACGGTGTTTCTTTGTCAGTACGTTTGTCGCTGTTACGCACCGCAAGCCAGGTTTTGAAACCATAGAAGATGATGCTGTACACCACGATCAGGAACAGAATACTCAGACCTGCGTTGGTGTAGTTATTCACAACGATGTGGTTCATGTTGGCAATCTGCTGCGCCGTCAGGTCAGTACCGTTAGCAATCTTCTCTTTGTACTGGCTTGCCATGTAGAAGAAGCCTTCCATCTGCGGGTTGGTACTGAACAGTTTCAGGCCCAGCGCCCAGGTGGTGCAGATAAGCAGCCATACAGCCGGAACAACAGTTACCCAGATGTATTGGGTGCGCTTCATCTTAATCAGCACAACGGTACCCAGTACCAGCGCCACGGCGGCCAGCATCTGGTTGGAGATACCGAACAGCGGCCACAGGCTCTTAACGCCGCCCAGCGGATCGACCACGCCCTGATACAGCAGGTAGCCCCACAGACCCACACAGCCCGCAGTACCGATGATACCAGCAACCAGAGAGTCGGTTTTTTTCAGGAACGGGATGAAGTTACCCAGCAGGTCTTGCAGCATAAAGCGGCCAGAACGGGTACCCGCATCCAGCGCGGTCAGGATGAACAGGGCTTCGAACAGAATACCGAAGTGATACCAGAAGCCCATGTCAGCCATCGGCAGTACTTTGTGGAACACGTGCGCGATACCTACCGCCAGCGTCGGCGCACCACCTGCACGGTTCAGGACAGAAGGCTCACCAATGTCTTTCGCGGTTTGCAGGATCTGCTCTGGCGAAATCACGAAGCCCCAGGAGCTGACGGTCGCTGCCGCGTGTGCGGTAACGTCTTTCAGCTGCGCCATGATGATCGGCGCGTTCTCGCCACCCATTTCATGCAGGTTAGGCATGGTGATGCCAAGGCCAGCAGGCGGGGTGTTCATCGCGAAGTAAAGACCCGGTTCGATGATGGACGCTGCAACCAGCGCCATAATCGCCACGAAGGACTCCATCAGCATTGCGCCGTAGCCAATGAAACGCGCGTCGGTTTCGTTAGCCAGCAGTTTCGGCGTCGTACCGGAAGAGATCAGTGCGTGGAAGCCAGATACCGCACCACAGGCGATGGTGATGAACAGGAACGGGAACAGAGCGCCTTTCCACAGCGGGCCAGTACCGTCAATGTACTGGGTCATCGCAGGCATTTTCAGTTCCGGGTTCAGCACCACGATACCCAGCGCCAGGCCGACGATAACACCGATTTTCAGGAAGGTTGCCAGATAGTCGCGCGGTGCAAGGATCAGCCACACCGGCAGCAGTGCGGAAACAAACGCATAGCCAATCAGCGCGAAGGTAATGGTGGTGTCTTTAAAGGTCAGTGCCGGACCCCAGTACGGATCGTGAGCAATCACGCCACCGAAGTAGATAGAGGCAACCAGCAGCACGATACCAATGACAGAAACTTCACCCACACGCCCCGGACGGATAAAGCGCATGTAGATACCCATAAACAGCGCAATCGGTACGGTTGAGCAAACGGTGAAGACACCCCACGGACTTTCGGCCAGGGCTTTAACCACAATCAGCGCCAGGACGGCGAGGATGATGATCATGATTAAGAAACAGCCAAACAGCGCGATAGTCCCCGGTACTGGTCCCATCTCTTCTTTGATCATCTCACCGAGAGATGCGCCGTTACGGCGAGAGGAGATAAACAGCACCATAAAGTCCTGTACCGCACCGGCCAGCACTACCCCCGCCAGCAGCCACAGCGTGCCAGGCAGGTAGCCCATCTGCGCGGCGAGAACCGGACCCACCAGCGGACCAGCACCGGCGATAGCGGCGAAGTGGTGACCAAACAACACGTAACGGTTGGTCGGAACATAGTTCAGACCGTCGTTGTTAATAACCGCAGGCGTCGCTCGCGTGGGGTCGAGTTTCATTACCTTCTGGGCGATGTACAGACTGTAGTAGCGATAAGCCACCAGATACACCGACACAGAGGCGACCACGATCCACAGGGCACTGACGTGCTCCCCCCGACGTAATGCAACTACCGCGAGGCAGAATGCACCGATGATTCCGAGAATCACCCAGGGTATGTGCTTGAATAGTTTTTTCGTATCCATAGTAAAACCTGGCATTTTACTCGTCGTCTTTTGGCTTACAGGTGCGGCAGCTGCGTTCGTTCACCCCTGTCACTTACTGTTGTAAGCTCCCGGGGATTCACTCACTTGCTGCCTTCCTGCAAACCAAAATCCATAGAGTAATTTGTTAATCATAGGCCGAAGCCGTTCTAGGTTTGCGTTGCGTTTGAGGAGGTAAATTGACCGCTATCCTGCAGTGATGTTGCCAGAGATACGCGCGCGTAAAGTAAGGTAAATAACTGAGTGGTTATTTTAGGGATGTAAGCGGTCAGGAATGGCGGTGAGCGGTTGGGCAAGAATTATTCATCGGGTGGATATGTGATTGAGATCACAATAAAAATGCCCCTTCGACGAATGCGTGAAGGGGCTGGAGCTTAAATCGCAGCTTCCATTTCCAGCATCACCGGATGGAAACGGCGTTTAAAGTAGATAAGTCCGTGACCTTCTGCACTGAGGATGATGTTTTTAATCTCCACCAGATACACCAGATGTGTGCCAATTGCCTGCACATCGCGGATCTCACCTTCAAGACTGGCCAGCGAACCTTTTAGCACCGGCTGCGCCAGCGGACCTTTTTGCCAGCATGAGAGGCTAAAACGCTCTTCCATCGCCATGCCTGTCATGCCCGCGAAGTGGCGTGCCATCAGTTCCTGCTCATGGTTGAGGACGTTGACGCACAACTTGCCGTTGCCCTGAAAAACCGGGTTCATCGCACTGTTGGCGTTAATGCACACCATCAGCGACGGTGGTGTATCCGTGACCGAGCAGACAGCCGTTGCCGTAATCCCGCATTGTCCGGCGTCGCCCTCGGTGGTGATAATATTTACCGCTGCCGACAGGCTGGCCATTGCGTCACGAAAGCGCAGGCGTTGTTCATCTAATTGCATCTTAACCTCCTGCTGCGTTATTTCAGCAGCTTATCCAGCATGTTGATATCGTCGTTGTTGTGCAGGTGAGGCACAGTCCAGCCGTTCTGGTCGTATTCCGACAGGCAGCGATCAACCATCGCCATCATCTTGTCCATATTGCCGGAGCTTTGTGCCTGGCGCAGACACTGCAGGCGAATCTCATCCTGGCTACCGGAGTAGTTGATTTCATACAGTTCGTGACGACCACCAAACTCGCTGCCAATGGCGTCCCACATCAGTTTGAGGATCTTGATGCGCTGGACGTGATCCATACCATTCGAACCGCGCACATACTTCGCCAGATACTGGTCGATCTGCGGATTATTCAGGTCACGGGCACTGGAAGGGAGATAGATCAGGCCACTGGTAACGTTGCGTTCGATAATGTTTTTGATCTTCGCGTAGGCCATTGGTGCCAGTACGCGATAGGTTTGCAGTGCGGCATGATCCGGTAAATAAGCACCGTTGACCCATGGTGTCGCTTCTGAACACATCGAGTCACTCAATGCCCAGAAGGTGTTGCGCCACGCCACCACTTCACCGAGATCGGCCTGCACACCACGGAACTCCAGGGTGCCGGTACATTCGAGAGATTTTTTCAGCAGTGCCGTGATGAAGTCGAGTTTCACTGCCAGGCGCACACAGGCTTGCAGCGGATACATACGGGCGAAACCGCCTTCCATCGTCCAGCGACGGCAGCGATCAAAATCGCGGTAGATCAGCACGTTTTCCCATGGGATCAGCACGTTATCCATCACCAGAATCGCATCGTTCTCATCGAAGCGGCTGGAGAGCGGGTAGTCGTACGGCGAGCCGGTAGCACCCGCGACCATCTCATAAGAGGCGCGGGAGATTAATTTCACGCCATCGGCATCCATTGGCGCAACGAACATCAGTGCGAAGTCCGGGTTTTCGCCCATCACTTGTGCCGAGCCGAAGCCAATCATGTTGTAGTGAGTCAGCGCCGAGTTGGTGGCAACCACTTTCGCACCGCTGACGATAATCCCGGCGTCAATCTCTTTTTCCAGCTTGATGTAAACGTCTTTCACTTTATCGGTCGGCAAATGACGATCAATCGGTGGGTTAACAATCGCGTGGTTAAAGTAGAGGCCAGTTTCCTGAATACGGGTGTACCAGTTACGGGCGTTCTGCTCGAACTGACCGTAAAAGCCCGGATTCGCGCCCAGTGCGCAACCGAAAGCAGCCTTGTAGTCTGGGGTACGGCCCATCCAGCCATAGCTCAGGCGTGACCACTCAGCGATGGCGTCGCGTTGCTGGCGCAGGTCGTCGGCACTTTTCGCCACGCGGAAGAATTTATGGGTATAGCCGCCGCTGCCGGTGTCGGTGTTCCAACACAGAGAGTCCTGCATCTCCGGTTTGTGCAGCGCGTCGTACAGTTGGGCAACAGACGCTGCCGCATTACGAAATGCCGGATGAGTGGTGACGTCTTTCACTCGCTCGCCATAGATATAGATCTCGCGACCATCCTGCAGGCTTTTCAGATACTCTTCCCCGGTGAACGGACGTTGGGTACTGACGCGGAAATCTTCTGGTTTCATGTCGACCTCTACAGTATTAATCGGAATACGATTGTTAATTTTGTGTGTTGTTTTTGTTATTCAATTGAATCGTTGAACGCGGTTGTCGGGAAGAGACGTTTCAGGCGAACGTTGGTACTTTTCGCCAGCAAGGTGGAGTTAAATAGTAAACTGCGATCGTGATCAACTTACAGTAAGGCAAATCATAATATTCCCCGCTAACAAGGGCTAACGGGGACGGAATTGTTTATGGGGCGAATGGAATGGTAATCGTCATATTTTCATGACCAACGACGATAGGGCCTGAATAGTTTTTCTGTGCTTCTTGCTTCCATGTTTCATCCGGAACGGTGATTGGTACCAGGTGGCTAAGGATGAGTTTTTTCACTTTTGCTTCATTGGCAATTTTGCCTACATCCTCAATAGTCGTATGGTGAGAAGCAATGGCTTTTGCCAGTGTTTTACCATTGCCAATACTGTCTGCCAGCTTAGCGACGGAGGGCTCATGTACGGCCTCATGCACAAGTATATCAGCGCCTTCTGAGAAAGTTGCCAGTGGGGGAAAGTACGAGGTATCTCCTGAGAAGACAATTCGCTTGCCTTGTGTGTCGAAGCGATAAGCAAAAGCCTCACCGTCAGGGAAAGGAGAATGAGGAACCTTTAATGCAGTCACGGTCACGGTATCATCTTTATAAACTACGCCTTCACCAACATCTTGAGCTGTAACGAGCTTGCGAGGATCGGGTTTTCCTTCTTCTTCCATACGCAGTGTGATGTCCCGATCGAAGACCTGCCAACTGGCAGCGGTCATGGCTCGGGTACCTGGCGGACCGAACACATGAATATTTTTGTCCTGCAGACCGCTAGCCCATGCATTCATTAAGACTGAGGGATAGTCCAGAATATGATCACTGTGTAAATGGGTGAGTAAAATATTATCAATCTGGCGCAGTGGAATATTATTTTTTACCAGTTGTAAGCTGGCCCCGTAACCAGCATCAATTAACCATGTTTTATTGCCAATAATAAGTGCCGTTGCCATCGGCAAACGGTCAGCTTTTAATAAAGAAGGGCCACCTTTCGTTCCAAGTAGTACAATTTTCATTTCTTGCAGTTCGGAGGCGTAGGTGAATGCCACTGGCGCAATCAGGCACGCCACAAATAGTGAGCGTAAAGATATTTTCATGTCGAGTCTCTCAGGTTGATAAATGGTCAGCGACCACGGAATTGTGTTGGTGAGCAACCCATCATTCGGTTGAAAAAACGGGCGAAATAGGCGGGATCTTTGTAGCCAAGATCAAGGGCAATCTGGTTGATGCTTTGCTCGCTATAGAGCAGAAGCCGTCTGGCTTCCCGGCTCACTCGTTCGAAAATCAATCTCTTCGGCGATTGATTGGCAAAACGTCGGCATAGCTCGGTAAGCCGTGATTCACTCATACCGAGCATTGCTGCATATTCAGGGACCATTAAATGTTGGCGATAATTTTCGTCAATCAGCCGATTAAACTTCTGGAATAAACACATCTCGCCGCGCACGCTGCATGTTGAAATATCATTTGGTGGTGCTTCACGCAGTAGGATTGTAAAAATACTTTGCGCCAGTGATTGCAATAGAATTTCCCGTCCTGGCTTATTTTGTTGAAACTCCAGGGATATTATCGGCCAATAATGATTTAATGCCGCCAGTGTATGTTCCATTCCCTCCAGCGACAGACAGATACCTTGTAGCATTGCGGCATCTCCACTACCAGGCCAGAGCTTTTCTACCAGGGGCCAAATTAACTCCTGACGTACGGTCAGAACATGCCCGTCGCTATCAGGCTCAGTAAAGAAAGTATGTGGCACCGATGGTGGTGTTAGTACAAAAAGCGGTGCGCGCACAGAATAGAAGTGCTCATCCAGCTGTAAAGTAATGCGTCCAGTGACCAGATAATGGAGTTGAAAATATCTATCGTGCCAGTGAGGGCGCATATCGCGTCCAAAGAAATTCGCTAACCTGGCAAATGTTTCATAATGCACATCTTCACCAGCGTAGCGGGCATCATATTCCCGGACCAAATCAATATTTTCATAACCATGTTCAAAGATAGCTTCACTGGACATCATGACTCCTTATTGCGGTTTTGGTGCGATAAGTTCAGATGAAAGAGAGTGTTCCCGACTCCCCATAGGAATTCGGGTCATGACTAACGCGCCCAGTACCAGTAATCCTGCTACAAACCACAAACCTGAGCTAAAACTGCCGGTTGCATCTTTCAAAATACCGATAAGTAATGGACTGACTGCTGAACCTACATTACCGACAGCATTGATGACAGCCATCGCAACGGCACGCGATTGCAAGCTTATTACTTGATCCGGTGTCGTCCAAAAGATAGCCATTGCGGTAAATGATCCCATTGAGGCCATAATGATGCCGCTCAGTTGAATGAGGCTGTGATCAGTCGCAGAAGCGAGTAACCATCCGGCAGCGGCAAACAGGTAGGGAAGAATCGTATGCTTTTTGCGTTCTTTAAGACGGTCGGAACGACGACTCCACCAGATCATGCCAAAAATTGTGCAGAATTGGGGGATGGCCGCCAGCAAACCAATCATGATGTTGCTACTGCCAGTATTGAAACTCTGTAGGATTTGCGGCGTCCAGATATTAATCGCACTCAGAGTATTGGTCAGGCAAAAATAAGCAAGTGTATATAGCATGATGGCTGGGGTCAGGACTTCACGTAAGGTTGAGCGTGGAACAGATGCATGGGCAAATGCACTCTCTTGTTCACGGAGAATCATCGTTTTTAAAGCCTGTTTTTCGTTTTCATCAAGCCAGGTCGCCTGGTCTGGTGTATCGTTGAGATAAAACCAGGTGACGACACCAAGAATGACCGATGGCAGACCTTCCAGCAAAAAGAGCCATTGCCAGCCTTTTAGATTCCACAGTCCATCCAAGGCCAGAATGTAGCCTGAAAGGATCGATCCCAGCATCATAGTGACTGGCATCGCTATCATAAATAAGGCATTGGCTCTGGCCCGATGATATGCCGGGAACCACCAGGTCAGATAAACCAAAATACCAGGTAAAAAACCCGCCTCAGCAATACCAACCAGCATACGCAGTAGATAGAGTGTTTCGGGGCTTGTTGCAAACATTGTGCAGGTGGAAGCAACTCCCCAGACCACCATGATCCCAGCGATCCATCGACGAGCGCCAATTTTCGCTAACATCATATTACTGGGGATCCCGCACATGACGTACGTGACATAAAAGAGTGTCGCGGCGAGGCCAAACATTGTGGACGTCAGGCCAAGATCCTTGCCCATTGTCAGTCCGGCAAATCCTATATTGATGCGATCAAGAAACGAAAAAACAAACAGAATAAAAAGAAAAATGATTAGGCGACGAAATAATTTATTAATGACACGATGTTCAATTTCAACAGTTTTATTATCTTTATATTGCAGGGTAGAGGTCGTCATGATGCGCTCCACATCGTACGTTTAGTAGACAGAGTTGTTGTTTTGCTTCGCCATCGAAATAGAAGAACTATTACCAAACCGTGCTGCCAGCGCTTCGGCGGCGCGGGCGAGCAGGGTGGTGTCAACGCCGACGGCGACAAATAGCGCGCCCAGTTCCAGGTAGCGTTTTGCCAGTTGCTCATTGGCGATCAGGATACCCGGCGCCTTACCCGCTTCGCGGATCTGCACGATCGCCTGCTCAATCGCGGCCTGCACTTCCGGGTGTTGCGGATTACCGGCATAACCCATATCGGCGCTCAGATCCGCCGGGCCGATAAACACGCCGTCGACGCCTTCCACGTCCAGAATCTGCGGTAAGTTCTTCATTGCCTCACGCGTTTCGATCTGCACCAGTACGCACATTTGATCGTTGGCTTTTTGCAGGTAATCCGGAATACGGTTCCAGCGCGAGGCGCGTGCCAGCGCACTGCCCACACCGCGAATACCGGCGGGGGGATAACGGGTGGCGCGTACCGCTTCACGGGCTTCGTCGGCGTTTTGTACCATCGGCACCAGTAAGGTTTGTGTGCCGACGTCCAGCAGTTGTTTGATTTGCACCGGATCGTTCCACGATGGGCGTATCACCGGCTGGCTGGGGTAGGGCGCAATCGCCTGTAGCTGGGTGAGCACGGTTTGCACGTTATTCGGCGCGTGCTCACCGTCGATCAATAACCAGTCGAATCCTGCTCCGGCCAGTAACTCTGCGCTGTAGCTGCTACTCAGCCCCAGCCATAATCCGATCTGCGGGCGGCCTGCTTTCAGCGCCGCTTTAAAACTGTTTTCCATCGTTCTCTCCTTAAACAAAGCGGCAGCTAATGGAGCCCATGTTGCCGTAATCGACGTGGAAGGTGTCGCCCT
This sequence comes from Escherichia sp. WS1450, assembly GCF_046487395.1. Classification (NCBI taxonomy): domain Bacteria; kingdom Pseudomonadati; phylum Pseudomonadota; class Gammaproteobacteria; order Enterobacterales; family Enterobacteriaceae; genus Escherichia; species Escherichia sp. WS1450. The sequence goes on along the minus strand of NZ_JBJQJO010000020.1, from coordinate 30,527 downwards.
TACGCGCCGGAACCGGGCGGGTGAACGAACCGCCGAGAATGATTTGCCCGGCTTCCAGTTGTACGTCATACGGTGCGAGTTTGTTCGCCAGCCAGGCTACGCCGTTTGCCGGATGATTCAGCACACCAGCGGCGACGCCGGTTTCTTCAATCACGCCATTGCGATACATCAGGGCGGAGATCCAGCGCAGATCCAACTCATCGGGCTTAATGGGACGACCGCCGAGGATCACCCCGGCGTTGGCGGCGTTATCGGAAATGGTGTCGAACACTTTGCGCGGGCGCTGGGTTTCCGGATCGATGTTGTGGCAGCGAGCGTCGATCAGCTCCAGCGCCGGGATCACATAATCCGTGGCGTTGTAGACGTCGAACAGCGTGCAGTTTGGTCCACGCAGCGGTTTTGCCAGCACGAAAGCCAGCTCCACTTCAATGCGCGGCACGATAAAGCGATCGGTCGGGATATCGCTGCCATCGTGGAAGAACATGTCATCCAGCAGGGCACCGTAATCCGGTTCGCTGATTTGCGAGCTGGCCTGCATCGCTTTCGAGGTCAGGCCGATTTTGTGGCCTTTCAGCGTACGGCCTTCGGCAATTTTCAGGCGGACCCATTCGCGCTGCACCGCGTAAGCGTCTTCGATGGTGATCTCCGGGTAATCCAGCGAGATCGCGCGGATCTGTTCGCGCTGTTTTTCTGCCTGATCCAGACGCTGGGCGATCAGGGTGTGGGTGTGTTTATCGAACATGGCGATATCCTGTGGCATTGCCGGATGCGGCTGCGCCTTATCATCCGGCCTGGAAGCTGGTACAAATTTATTTAAACAACGCGTGTACGTTGTTCTGTTTGAAATTCAACGTCGGGTGCAGCTCTGCAATCTCAAATGAAAGCGCCAGGTAACGGCTCTCCATCAGTGAGGCGAAGTGCGTTTTAATCAGATCAAACAGCATTTCGCCTACTTCCTGACGGCTTTCCAGACTGCGCCCGCTGCCGATTTTTAGCGTCATATGCACAAAGGCGTAATCGTGCTTGCCATCAGCCATTTGCCAGGTATCGATCCAGTGCGCCCGGCTACGTATTCCCCCAAGCGGAAAAATCCCCGTCGCCGCCAGTGCAGTGTTAACACTGGCAAACAGCTCAGGTAAGCGGGCTTCTTGACGAATATTTTCAGTACATTCCACGATAAAGTGCGGCATGGTGGTTCCTTACGCGGGAAGCGGGAAAACAGCGTTAACCTGACCGGTGCCAGAGCTTGGGAACAGCTCGGTGATAAACTCTACCTTGCCGTCGTATTTATCCCAGCCGAGCATCCCCAGCAGCATCACCGTGTCGTGCATATTGCCTTCGCCGTAGCAGTAGTCAGCGTACTCCGGCAGCATATTGCAGAACTCTTTGAACTGGCCTTCGCGCCACAACTTCACCACGCGCTCGTCCATCTGGCGGTCGAACTCGCGGGTGTAGCTGTTCATCCCTTCTTCCGCACGCTGATCGTCAATAAAGCGGTGCGATAATGAACCGCTGGCAAGGACCGCCACGGTGCCGTCGTACTGTTCGATCGCTTTCAAAATCGCTTCGCCCAGCTTGCGGCTGTCGGCAAAATCATGAACGGTACAGAATGCGGAGATGGAGACCACTTTGAAGTGCTTGTCTTCATTCATGTAGCGCATTGGCACCAGCGTGCCGTATTCCAGTTTCAGGCTGGGAATGTTGTGCGCTTTTGCCCGCACGCCGAGCTTTAAGGCTTCATCGGCAATTAGCTGCCCCAACTCCGGGTTGCCCTCGTAGTTGTAGGTCATGTCACGAATAAAATGCGGCAGCTCGTTACTGGTGTAGACGCCTTCAAAATGGTCTGCACAGTTGATGTGATAAGCACTGTTGACCAGCCAGTGAGTATCGAAAACGATAATGGTATCGACGCCCATTTCCCGGCAACGCTTGCTGATCTCTTTATGCCCGTCGATCGCGCCCTGGCGGCAACCGTGGTTTTTCCCTGGCAGTTCAGAGAGATACATCGACGGTACGTGCGTGATCTTGGCGGCTAACGCTAACTTACCCATATCAGACTCCCCATTTCGGAATTGGATGGTCGCCCATGGAAATGCAGACGTTCTTCATTTCCGCGAACACTTCGAAGCTGTACTCACCGCCTTCACGCCCGGTGCCGGAGGCTTTTACGCCGCCAAATGGCTGGCGCAGGTCACGCACGTTCTGGGTGTTGACGAACACCATGCCTGCTTCAATGCCACGCGCCAGGCGTAACACTTTGCTGACATCCTGTGTCCAGATGTATGATGCGAGGCCGTACTCCACGTCGTTTGCCAGGCGCAGACCTTCGGCTTCGTCTTTAAACGGCAGCAGGCAGGCGACCGGCCCGAAAATCTCTTCCTGGGCGACGCGCATACGGTTATCTACGTCTGCCAGCACCGTTGGGCGCAGGAAGTTGCCGCCTTTCAGATGTGCAGGCAGGTCAGACGGTTTATCCGGGCCGCCCGCCAGCAGGGTTGCGCCTTCTTCAATGCCGAGACGGATATAGCCAGAGACTTTTTCCCAGTGCTGCTGGCTGATAAGCGCCCCAACCTGGGTATTTGGATCGTTCGGATCGCCCACGCGCAGACGGTTGGCGCGTTCGGCAAAACGTTTTACGAATTCCGGGTAGATGCTTTGCTGAATAAAGATGCGCGAACCGGCGGTGCAGCGTTCGCCGTTGATCGAGAAGATGGTGAACAGGGCGGCGTCCAGCGCGCGTTCAATATCGGCATCTTCAAAAATCAGCACCGGCGATTTACCGCCCAGTTCCATGGAGTATTTTTTCAGCCCGGCGTTTTTCATGATGTTGCGCCCGGTGGCCGTACCGCCGGTGAACGACACGGCACGTACGTCATGATGACGAACCAGCGCATCGCCTGCGGTTGCGCCGTAGCCCTGTACCACGTTCAGCACGCCCGCCGGAATACCGGCTTCCAGCGCCAGCTCACCCAGGCGGTCGGCGGTCAGTGGGGAGAGTTCCGACATCTTCAGCACCGCGGTATTGCCCAGCGCCAGACACGGCGCGACCTTCCAGGTGGCGGTCATAAACGGCACGTTCCACGGCGATACCAGCGCACAAACGCCCACCGGCTGCACCAGCGTGTAGTTGAGCATCTTGTCATCAACCGGATAGGTGTTGCCGTTCATCTGCTGGCAGACTTCCGCGAAAAATTCAAAGTTGTGAGAAGCGCGTGGGATCAACACATTTTTGGTCTGATGGATCGGCAGGCCCGTGTCCGCGGTTTCCATCGCGGCGATCTCAGGCACGTTCTGGTCGATCAGATCGCCCAGACGGCGCATCAGGCGCGCACGCTCTTTCATCGGCAGATTGGCCCATTTCGGGAACGCCTCTTTCGCTGCCGCTACCGCCTGATTGATCTCCGCTTCACCGCCAGAGGCCACATCCGCCAGCACTTCACCCGTTGCCGGATTGGTGGTCTGGAAGTAGTCGTTACCTGCAACATTTTTGCCGTTGATCCAATGGTTTATTTTTTTCATTTCGCTGTATCCTCACTCACAATTCGGTTCACCAGGCGGCCCACGCCTTCTACTTCCACCACAACTTCATCGCCAGGCACCACGTCAGATAAGCCTTTTGGTGTGCCGGTGGCGATCATGTCGCCCGGATTCAGGGTCATAAATTCGCTTAAGTAGGCGATCAGGAAGGGCACGCTGAAGATCAGATCGGCGGTGGTGCCTTGCTGGCGCAGTTCGCCGTTGACGAAGGTGCGAAGGGTCAGATTATGCGGGTCCGGGATCGCCTCTTTCGGCACGATGGTTGAAAGCATCGGCGTCAGTCCGTCGCGGCTTTTTACCCGCAGGTTAGGGCGGTAGTAGTTTTCCAGATAGTCGCGAATGGCGTAGTCGTTACACACGGTGTAGCCCGCGACATAATCCATAGCATCGGCTTCGCTGACGTTACGCGCCTGCTTGCCAATCACCACCACCAGCTCCGCTTCGTAGTGCATATATTCAATATTGTTCGGGCGCACGGAGGTCTGGTTATCGCCAGTGAGGGTATTCGGCGCTTTCAGGAACACCAGCGGTTCTTCCGGTGGCTTAAATTCCAGTTCGCTGGCGTGGTCGGCGTAGTTCAGGCCGAGGGCAAACAGCGTGCCGTGCGGGTGTGGCTGCGTTGGGAAGCTCTTGCGCGTGGTCACTTCACGTTCGTCCACTACCGGATTTTCCAGCGGCGGGAAACCTTCTGCGAGAACACGCACGCGATCGCCTGGCTGTATTTCCACGCGCGCCTGTGGCGTGCCGAGCAGAATGGCATCGCCTGGATTCAGCGTGGCAAATTCGCTCAGAGCGCTCAGCAACTGCGCGGCGTTACGTTGTAAATCGGCGGTGTTCCAATGATCGGCAGGACGCCCGTTGATCTCGGTATAGATAGTCAGATTATCGACATTGCTGAGAGCCACGGTTTCGCCAATGGGGCAGAATCCATCACGACATTTTGCTTTGATTGCCGGGCGGTAAAAGCTCTCTTCCGGCAGGCTGACGTCGTTAGCCAGCGCATATCCGGCGATGTACTCTGCCGCATCTTCTTCACGTACTTTCGTCGCCGTTTTCCCCACAATCAGCGCAACAGTCGCACCGCTCAGTACTTTTTCACCCTGTGGAAAGGGAATCGGTTCACCGCAACCAATCACCGTATTGCGCGGTTTAATAAACCAGACCGCAGTTTTAGGCGGGGCTTTGTAGGGGGATTGCTGGAACGCTTCCTGCCATGCATCAAGTTGGCTGCGATGGTTCAACGCTACGGCGAAGATAGTGCCTTTCATTACCACTCCTCGGATTCGATCATCTTAATCATTAATATGTTAATGATTACTTTTATTCCCGATTGCGTAGTTTGGCAAAAGTAAGTGATGTAAATGTGATCTAATTAACAAACTATTTACATTTGCAGGTAATAAAATACTAAATATTAGTAAGTTAATAAAGTATGCTCAATTTTGATAAAATGAGGAATTGCGGGGATAGCTCAGTCCCGGTAACGTGATGATTAACTGTTTCTATATTAATGATTTTGAATTTTTCAGGGGAAAGATAATGCACGACTCACTAACCATTGCGTTGCTCCAGGCGCGAGAAGCGGCGATGAGTTATTTTCGCCCAATCGTTAAACGGCATAATTTGACTGAGCAACAGTGGCGCATCGTGCGTATTCTGGCGGAAAGCCCATCAATGGATTTTCACGATCTGGCGTATCGCGCCTGCATTTTGCGCCCAAGCCTGACCGGGATCCTCACGCGGATGGAACGCGACGGTTTAGTGTTGCGATTAAAGCCGATCAATGATCAGCGGAAGCTCTATATCTCGCTGACCAAAGAGGGGCAGGCGCTGTATAACCGCGCTCAGACACAGATTGAAGAGGCCTATCGGCAGATTGAAGCTCAGTTTACTGCCGAGAAAATGCAACAGTTAACCCATCTGTTAGAGGAATTTATTGCTCTGGGTAATTCCCGACAAGAAGACATCCCGGGCGATAATGAATAACTTTTTAATATCTGATAACCAGCGCCTGGTTTTTCCATGGATGGCGGGTTACACCTTTTCATAAAGTTTTTCCTTTCCAGGCCGAAAATCTTGCATCGGTCCACAGGAAAGAGAAACCATGTTAAAACGTATCAAAATTGTGACCAGCTTACTGCTGGTTTTGGCCGTTTTTGGCCTTTTACAACTGACATCAGGCGGTCTGTTCTTTAATGCCTTAAAGAATGACAAAGAAAATTTCACTGTTTTACAAACCATTCGCCAGCAGCAATCCACGCTGAATGGCAGCTGGGTCGCGTTGTTGCAGACGCGTAACACCCTCAACCGCGCGGGTATCCGCTACATGATGGATCAGAATAATATTGGTAGCGGTTCAACCGTTGCTGAGCTGATGCAGAGTGCCAGTATTTCGCTGAAACAGGCGGAAAAAAACTGGGCGGATTACGAAGCGTTGCCGCGTGACCCGCGTCAGAGCACCGCCGCAGCGGCAGAGATCAAACGTAATTACGATATTTATCACAATGCGCTGGCGGAGCTGATCCAACTGTTAGGTGCAGGCAAAATCAACGAGTTCTTTGATCAGCCAACCCAGGGATATCAGGACGGTTTCGAGAAACAGTATGTGGCTTACATGGAGCAAAACGATCGGCTCTATGATATCGCCGTCAGCGATAATAATGCCTCCTACAGCCAGGCGATGTGGATCCTGGTGGGCGTGATGATCGTCGTACTGGCAGTCATCTTCGCCGTCTGGTTCGGTATTAAAGCCTCGTTGGTAGCGCCAATGAATCGCCTGATTGACAGCATTCGTCATATTGCAGGCGGCGATCTGGTGAAACCGATTGAGGTGGATGGCTCTAATGAGATGGGGCAATTGGCAGAGAGTTTGCGCCATATGCAGGGAGAGCTGATGCGAACCGTCGGTGATGTGCGCAACGGGGCCAATGCCATCTATAGCGGTGCCAGCGAAATCGCCACCGGCAATAACGATCTCTCTTCGCGCACCGAGCAACAGGCCGCTTCGCTGGAAGAGACGGCAGCCAGCATGGAGCAACTGACCGCAACGGTGAAACAGAACGCCGAGAATGCGCGTCAGGCCAGCCATCTGGCGTTAAGTGCTTCTGAAACGGCGCAACGCGGCGGCAAAGTGGTGGATAACGTAGTACAGACCATGCGCGATATCTCCACCAGTTCGCAGAAAATCGCCGATATTATCAGCGTAATTGACGGCATTGCCTTCCAGACCAATATTCTGGCTTTGAACGCGGCGGTTGAGGCTGCGCGTGCGGGTGAGCAAGGGCGCGGTTTTGCGGTGGTCGCGGGAGAAGTGCGTAATCTGGCCCAGCGCAGCGCCCAGGCGGCTCGTGAAATTAAAAGCCTGATTGAAGACTCGGTGGGGAAAGTGGATGTTGGCTCTACGCTGGTCGAAAGCGCCGGGGAAACAATGGCGGAGATTGTCAGTGCCGTGACCCGCGTGACGGACATTATGGGCGAAATTGCTTCTGCTTCTGATGAGCAGAGCCGTGGTATCGATCAGGTTGGATTAGCGGTTGCTGAGATGGACCGGGTAACTCAACAGAACGCCGCGCTGGTGGAAGAATCTGCCGCCGCCGCTGCCGCGCTGGAAGAGCAGGCCAGTCGCCTGACCGAAGCTGTGGCAGTGTTCCGGATTCAGCAACAGCAGCAACAGCAGCGTGAAACATCGGCTGTAGTAAAAACCGTGACGCCAGCTACGCCGCGTAAAATGGCCGTGGCAGATAGCGGCGAGAACTGGGAAACGTTTTAATCGCCATAAAAATGCCCGATAAGCAAAATGTTATCGGGCATAGGGAGTTTAATCTTTACGCGGGTCGTTGATCGGCTGACGAACCAGGAAGATGTACGCCAGTGCCCCCGCTGCGGTGACGCAACCGCAGATGATTAGTGCCAGACGGAATGAGTGGGTGGTATCAACAATAAAACCAGTAATGATCGGCGCGAAAGAGGCGCAGATGAAGCTGGCAAAGTTCTGGATACTGCCCACCGACGCCGTCATGCGAGAAGCAACTGCGACGTGGATCAAGCCCCAGCAGGATGTTCCGGCAAAGTGAATACAAAACAGTGCCATGCCAATCAGCAGAACCGCTGTCATGGATGTTGTCGCTTGCGGTACGACCAGCGTAAAGGCGGCAGAACAGAACATCCCGGCAATAATGCAGATCTTACGGCTTTTAATCGGAGCCATTCCCCCTTTGACCAGCCAGTCGGTAACGTAACCGTTGACCAGCATCCCGGCAGCCCCAAACAGGAAAGGGATAGCCGCCATCAATCCTGTGCTTTTTAAATCCAGGTTATAGGCTGTTTGCAGGTAACCAGGAAGCTAGGCCAGATACAGCCACGCAGTGTAGTTGATGCCACTGAATCCGAGCATCATTCCCCACATTGTGCGGTTACGGAACAGGCTGCGCCATTCGGCAAAACTGAGCGGATCTCGGCGGGCATTGACGCTACCTGCATTGAGATAAGCTTGTTCAACGGCAGTCAGTTCTACGTGCTCGCGGTTGCGATAGAGCATATACCAGCCGATGGCGAGAAAAATCCCCAGTACACCAATGGTAATAAACATCCCGCGCCAGCCCATCACCAGCATCATCGCCGCCAGAATCGGTGGGCTTACGGCAACGCCAATGGTAGAAGCTGCGTTGAAGAAGCCCATCGGGCGTCCGCGCTCTTTGATGTTGAACCAGTCGTTAATGACTTTTACACCGCATGGGTTCATCGGCGCTTCACCAATCCCCATACCGATACGCACCAACACGAACTGCGTAAAGCTGTGCACCATGCCAGACATGGCCTGGAACAGTGACCAGAAGAACATCCCCAGTCCCAGCATCAGGCGTGGGCCTTTACGATCCAATAGTGGGCCGCAAGGAAGTTGCGCAATCCCGTAAGCGAGTGAAAACACGGAGAGCAAAGCGCCGATTTCGGTGGCACTTAATCCCAATTCTTCACGAATCGTTAAATTTGCTACCGACAGCGAACTGCGGTCGAGATAATTGATTACCGCCGCAAAAAATAATAACAACATGGCGGTGGTTTGAATGCGTTTAATTCGGGTACTGCGTTGAACTAATCCATCTGGTGGCACGGGAATATCTGCCGACGAAGATGGAGTAAATGAAGAACGCGGATCGAGGGTGATATTTTCTTTTTCCACGCCGGACTCCTGTATTTATAATTTTAATTGTTTACGTAATTGTGCATTACGCAAGGTTGACATTAACGGCAGGTTAAAGTTTTAGGACTTTACTACCGCTCACAAAAACATTTTTAGTCGACTGATTGTGAGCATAGGTAAGCGGGAATTTCCCGGTATTTATCTTTTGATAAAACCGTGCACCCGCTAATAGTTTGCTGTTTTTAATCCGTACTTAATGAGCATAACGCGTGTTCTCATTAATGGATCGAATCATTGATTGTTTAGCTGAATTCAAATGGTTACGGAGCGCAAGGGTGGCATCAAGGTCACTGCGGCAAATCAGAGCGCTGAGAATGGTCATATGCTCATCGACGGCAATGATATTGCGCTGTTTAAGATCGCTTTCGTCCCATTGATAGTGAAAATGAAAGATGACTGAGATGATCTCAAGCGATTGATCAAAAAAGATATTGTCGGCAGCTGAAAGCAGTAAGGAGTGAAAATCTCTGTCAAGTTGCGAGAACATGCGAAAGCTATTGCCGATGTTGTCACGCAGTAGCCGATGACGTTCGAGCATGGTTTTCGCCTGCAGCCAGCGGGGATCATGATCAGGCAGGTTGAGAAAGTGCTGAAGTGAATGAGTTTCGAGCATTTCGCGTAGCTCAAACAGCTGCTCAGCGTAGGATTGATCGAATTGCTTCATGCTCCACTGGCCGCGCTTTTCGCTTTGAATAAGATTATAACGGCCGAATTTTAAAAGATATTCTCTTACTACAACCGGGCTGACACCCGCGGCGCGAGCCAGTTGCAGTTCAGAAAAAGTTTCCCCAGGGCGTAACTGACGCTGGTTTATCATCGTGAAAAAAGCCTGCTCAAACACTTTGTTTTGTTCACTCATTGAAGCGGTAGTACAGGCGAAACCGTCATCATGGTCAGGTTTACGCGCAATAACATAGTCGTTTCCAACCTGCGTTAAGACGCCGCATTCGCGTAAGTGGCTGAGAATATGACGCACTGTAGTGCGGCTGATGTTGTACATTTCCGCCAACGCACTTTGCGATGGAAGTGGGGAAGGGATATGACCCCGCGCCATATCATCAATGACCTGGTTAATCACATTGTGGCGTAAATTTTGTGAACGACTCATATTTTCCTCCTTGTGAGTCCATTAAAACCCGATTTAAAACATTTTTATGCGTGTGTTTTCACAAAACAGATTTTCCGTTCCGCTGCCATTTTTCATTTTCATTGATATCTAAGGCAACAAAAAATGGAGAGCCGAATCATGTCTACGATGAATGTTTTAATTTGCCAGCAGCCGAAAGAATTAGTCTGGAAACAACGCGAGATACCTATTCCGGGTGACAATGAAGCATTAATAAAAATTAAGTCTGTCGGGATTTGCGGTACCGATATTCATGCCTGGGGTGGAAATCAACCATTTTTTAGTTATCCACGGGTTTTAGGCCATGAAATATGTGGGGAGATTGTTGGGCTGGGTAAAAATATTGCAAATCTTAAAAATGGACAGCAAGTAGCGGTGATCCCTTATGTTGCCTGTCAGCAATGCCCGGCGTGTAAAAGCGGGCGTACCAATTGCTGTGAAAAAATTTCAGTCATTGGCGTGCATCAGGATGGCGGTTTTAGTGAGTATTTGAGCGTGCCGGTGGCGAACATTTTGCCCGCAGACGGTATTGACCCGCAGGCTGCAGCATTGATTGAACCTTTCGCTATTAGCGCTCATGCGGTGCGTCGCGCAGCCATGGCTCCCGGCGAGCAGGTGCTGGTGGTCGGGGCGGGGCCAATCGGTCTGGGCGCGGCGGCAATCGCTAAAGCCGATGGCGCACAGGTAGTGGTGGCGGATACCAGTCCGGCGCGCCGTGAACATGTGGCAACGCGTCTGGAGTTGCCCGTGCTGGACCCGTCAGCCGAAGATTTTGACGCGCAGCTGCGGGCGCAGTTTGGTGGTTCGCTGGCGCAGAAAGTGATCGACGCGACAGGTAATCAACATGCGATGAATAACACCGTGAATCTGATTCGTCACGGCGGCACGGTGGTATTTGTCGGTCTGTTTAAAGGTGAGTTGCAGTTCTCCGATCCAGAATTCCATAAAAAAGAAACGACGATGATGGGTAGCCGCAACGCCACGCCGGAAGATTTCGCTAAAGTCGGTCGACTGATGGCGGAAGGGAAAATCACTGCCGACATGATGTTAACCCATCGCTACCCGTTCGCCACGCTGGCAGAAACCTACGAGCGTGATGTGATTAACAATCGTGAGTTGATTAAGGGTGTAATTACTTTCTGATAAGGCGAGATTATTAAAGTTGCCATGCAGCGTCCGGGGAAGTGTTGGGCGCTGTTTTTTTTGTTTCTTAATAGTGTGTTGTAAGCCGGAGAAGGCGTGTAGGTCGCACCTTATGCGACCTACACATCAGTCAGGAATTAACCTTCACGTTCTACCACTTTAATTTCCACCATGCCGATCCCGAGCTTACGCGGCGAGTGTCCGAGGATATTCCCTTCGTTGGTTGAGACAGGTTCCGGCGGCACAATTACCAGCGTGTCGGCATCGGTTGGGTTATCGAAATGCAGCGTGGTGGTGGTCACTTCATTGCCCAGCACAAGAGTTTGTTCTTCATTGCCTACGCGTACCGGAATAGGACGGCTGGCGTTATTGCCGTATGCTTTGGCGGTAATCACCAGGTCAAATTTCTTCGGCAGCGGATGCTTGTACTCGATTTTTACTTCGTCGCCCAGTTGCGCGTTGGACCAGCGGCCCCACGACTCCGGACGGGAAATCCCGCTAAACTGTTTCACCTCTTCTGGCGCACCGGCGACGTTAAAGATGAAACTGTCGGCTTTGTAGCGAATATCGTTATCAACAATCTTCAGCGTATCGACATTGCCTTTGTAACGCGCCATGTCGATGACCGTATCTTTAAATGCCGTTTTGCCCTTCCATGTTGTTTTATCAACATGCTGGACAATTTGCTGACCGCCAAGCTGCCCTTGCGAGACACACCAGTCGGTGGAAAGTGCCAGTTCCGGAGCCCAGAGTTGTGCCATCTTATAGCAACGGTCAACCCAGACGAAATTGTCGCGTGGAGCGAAATCGGCCAGCTGGAAACGCAGCGGTGCTGAGTATTCACTTTCCGGCAGCGGTTCTACGCGCTTGTCTGAAACCCGCAACAGCAGCGGCAAACGGAAATGGCTACCCGAGAAGGCAATCATGTTTTTCTGCTGGTCGATGGTGAACTCTTTCATCTCTTTAGGGAATTTCCACAGGCGGATGATATCCGGCTTCCACGCCAATGTTTTCTCTTTGATATTGAGGAAGATTTCCGACATCGACTGCCCGGATAAACTGCTACGACCAAGTCCGAGATAGTTATCGCCACCGAGAATGTCCAGCACCGTCGCGCCGTTATCCATCGTGTTACGCTTCACTGCCAGCGTCTCTTGCTGCGGCTTGTCGCCACGGATGACAAAAAACAGGTTATTGCGATCCTGTTTATTAAGGTATTTCCACGCCGTGTTGTTCATCGCTAAATGGTCAGAAGAGACGACGATGACGGTATCTTTAAACCACGGTGACGCTTTGATTTTGTTGATAAACGTCGCGATATTCTCCTGGCTGCAACTTACCGCGCTGAATGACTGATTCGGCTTACCGTCAAAATCATATTTTTTGCGGTTACAGGTACGCGAGATAAAACCATCCGGGTGATGGGTATCGACTGTCAGGGTAAACAGTGAGAATCGCTGACCTGAGCGGGAAAGCTCTTCAAACTTTTTCCACGCTTCATCGAGAACGGTATCGTCGTAGAATCCCCAGTCGTTGCGATAGTGCGGGTCGGCTACCACGCTTTTCAGCTCTTCTGAGCCGTATAAGTGGTCGAAGCCATGCGACTTCAGGAACACATCTTTACCGGCAAAACGCAGATTCGCGCCCTGCACGAAATAGTTCTGATAACCCGAGTTTTTCAGGATATCGCCCAGACAGATGTTCTGCGGGAAGAAGCTGGAAACAGAAGCGGAGGCGTTACCTTCAAATGGGGCAAAAAGCGGAATGCCGCACTGAGAAGCCACCATACCCGCAATCGTGTAATCCGTTCCCGGCAGCTGCTGCGTGTGGCTGAAATCCAGGCCTTCATTTTTCAACGCGCCCAGTTCAGGCGTGAGATCCGGGAAAGCTTCGTTATCAAAATAGGTCCGCTCGAGACTTTCGCCGTAGATATAAACCAGGTTGAGTTTCGGGTCAGGGATAGTTTTCGACGGCTCTTTATAATAAGCCGCAAAGTCCGGGTCGCCGTCGCGTGACTGGGACTTCACCAGTTCCGTTATCTGACGAAATGCCGGGCTGGCATCCACTGAACCCAACGCCAGTAAGAGTGCCAGCAGGCTGTAACCAAAATGGTGCGGATGATGACGACGACGGCGCAGGATCCAGCCCAGCGCACCGAACACCGCCGTCAGCCCCAGCACAATGCCGATACCCGGAAGAATGTATTTGCTGACACCAGCACCGGTCAGGCTGTTGGTTAAGGTATAGAGAACCGCGTCGTTAATACCATCACCAGTAAAATAGTCGCTGGCAAACAGGGTGATATTTAAAACGACAAATAGCCCCAGCACCGTTAACGTGGCTGCAAACCACCAGGTGTTACGTCCCGCTTTCCATGCGTAAATCAGCACAGAGGCGAGAAAAAGGGCGAAAGAGAGTAGTTCTGACAACGGGCGATCCTCACTAAACCGGGCCGTTTAGCCAACGTTTAAGCTTTTTGAGAAGCACAATGTAATGGCGTGGCCATATTGCTGCAATTCTAGTGTCAAAAAAATGCGATGTTGTTAGGAATTAGTTTATAAACAGACTTTTTTGATTACGGTCGCTTCCCGTGTAACAGGGGGAAAACCGTCCAGGAGCAGGGAAAAGGGCAGGAGAGAGCCGCGTCAGCCGGGTAACAGCTAAAACGCGGCGTTTCGCGGTTCAGGAAATGAAGTTCAGCCCCTGCTTTAACACCAGATCGCAGGCTTTGGTTTTCACCTTTTCTGCCAGCGGAGTCGTTCCGATATTATCCAGATTGAGTTGCTGACCATCTTTAGTTTTCAGCAAACCCTGAATGCCATCCAGATAGTTGGTGTCTTCTTTTTGCTCTTCACTGTTCAGGCCCAGTTTTTCCAGTACCTGATTCTTGATGTTTTCGGCATCGGTTACCGAAGCCAGCTTTTGCTTCGCGCAGTATTGCAGAATGCCTGCGGCATTGTTCATGTTATCTGCGCTTAAGGCCTGGTTCCCGCTGCTAAGCAAGTTAGTTAATGACGCGAGCGACCAACCGCCTTCCTGTGTCGTATTGTTTTGGTTGCCAAGTTCGCTGGCGGCGCTGGAGAGCGCATCTTTCCATGACGCAGCATGTGCCCCGGTGGAAATTAATGCGCTGGCGGCAATGGCACAGCACAGAAGATGTTTAACAGTTTTCATCATCATTACTCAAGGTGGAATTGTGTCGCAGTATACCGCCAGAAACGGGGATTAATACTCTTTACCCGTTACCCGGCTACGGTAGCTATCCCAGTTGAAGATCACCCACAAACTGTTACCCAGGCGCATACGGTCCATCACGCGTTCGCCCAGCAACTTGGTCATCTCTTCCATATTACTGTTGGTCAGCATCCCGGTTGGGCGTTTGGAAGAAGAGCGGCGATCGACGATCTGGTTGATGATCACTTTTTCGTATTTCGATTCGGTTTGCACGCCGATCTCATCGATCACCAGCAGATCAACATTGCTCAGATCGTTAAGCAGTTGTTCTTCGCTGGTACCGCTATTCCTGAAGGTATCTTTCATCGCCGACATAATATCGGCCACGGTGATGATCAATACGGATTTACCGCGTAGCAGCAGCTCGTTGCAGATTGCCGCCGCCAGATGGTTTTTGCCGGTTCCTGGCTTACCAGAAAAGATGAAGCTGGCGATGTTGCCGTCAAACTCTTCGACATACTGGCGCGCTTTGCTTAACGCATTCATCTGCCCTTCACACTCAACGCGATAGTTCTCAAAGGAGCAGTTCTGATGCAGTGGACGAATACCGGAGCGGTTAAAGGTGCGCTGCATTTTCATCGCCCGATTTTCACGTTCGAGAGCGGCGGAGCGGATCGCCCCTTGTTCTTTCTGCCAGGCCAGTAGTTCTTCACCCGTTTTGAAAGCAGGTTTGATATGGGCAGGCATCATTTTTTGCAGGCGTTGCATCAGGTCGCCAACGTTTTTCATCGTTACCCTCTGAATCCTGGTGGAATTTGGCTGTCAGGTTCACTGACCGTATTCACATCTCGTTTAGGCAGTCCGCCGTTGCTGGCACGACCGATTTGCAGGCTGCGCGCCAGTTTTTGTTGCCACTGCACATGGTGAAAGACTTTACCTTCCGCCTGCCAGTAGGCAATGAATGAGGCCAGTTCTTCGGTGGTCACCGGCGCTCTTAGTGCCACGCCCCATAGCGCCGCCAGGCGGATAAAGTCGGCATCGGGTTGCCAGTCCGGATACATGGCGAATTTCCCCATGGGTACAGCAACGGGAGCAGCTTGCGGTTCCTGATAGAGTTGATCGTCCAGAGCGACATCGCTTCCCGGACGCGCCAGCTTTTCTTCCAGCGCTAGCAGTTCAGCCAGGCGTGCAGGCGTGACGGCATAAAACGCCGGGGCATTGTTAGCAAATACGGCAACCACACCGCCTTCAGCTTTTGCCAGAACGGTTTGGTGATCGTGTACCAGGGCGTCAATACCAACGACGTCCGGGGTCAAAACTCTGGAAGACATACTGTTTCTCAAATATGGAACGATGAACGAGAAGGGAGATAACTTTTATAGTAACACACGGAGGAGAGGAGGCTGTCTCTCATCCGTGTGCTTAAGCGAGGCAATTTTATACGCGAGGGCGCTTGCGGTACAACCATAATCCAGGAATGGAAAGACCGATGGATAACGCACCAACAATTGATGAAGCTGTAAGAAAGTTGGTTAACAGGGTAATCATCAACGGTTCGCTGTAACCTAGCTGGCTGATTTTTACCGCCGAAATCATTGCGGTATAAGCCGATATGCCAGGGAACATAGGAATAACAGCCGCCACGGTAAACACTTTCGGATGCGCCAGATACCAGCGCGACCATTGAATACCAATGGTGCCGACCAGCATAGAAGCCATAAAAGTTGACCACTCAATATTCAGCCCGCTGGTCATTAAGATCATTCGGGAACCATGACCTATCGAGCCAAGCAGCGCACACCAGCGTAACGCCCGCACGGGAACGTTGAACACCATCGCAAAGCCGACCGCAGGAATGGCGGCGAGGATCATATCCTGCGCCAACGCTAACAGAAATTCGATCACACCCATCCGCGTAGCCCCCAAATCGTCAGTGCCATTACTACGCCGACGCAGGTAGCCAGTGTCAGCAGACTGGCGATCGCCCAGCGTGCCAGTCCGGTATTGATGTGGCCTTTAAACATATCGGCGACGGCATTAATCAACGGAAAACCCGGCACCAGCAGCAGAACGCTGGCGGCCATCGCGATAGTGGGTGTATTGCTGAAAGTGGGAAGTTGCAAAAGCAAACCGGAAATGGTGGTGGCGGCGAAAGCGGTGAGGCAAAAGTTGATCTGTGGATGAAGATGACGTTGTGCCAGCAGCTGGCGGATATACATCGCGACCGTACTGGCAAAGAAGGTGATGACGGCACCATCCCAGCCACCTTTATTGAGTTTACAGAAACAGGCGCAAGAAAGGCCGACCATTAAGGCTACCAGCCATCTCGGGTAACGTAATGGCTGAATTTGGCTAAATCGTTTCTCTACACCTTTGTAATCCAGCAGATGATGCTCCGCCAGAATCACAATGTGCTGGACTTCAGTCACCACATGCATATTAATGCCGCGATCTTGATTTTTTCGTGTCGATGTCAGGCATTGCCCATCTTTAATAGTTGTCAGCACTATGGCGTTCGAAGAGATAGAACTTTCGACGCTGTCCATTCCCAGCGCCCGACCCAGTCGTGAGGAAAGCTCATCAACCAACGCGCTTTCCGCACCATGTTGCAAAAGAAATAATCCACACTGGATACAAAGCCGTGTTACGGCTCGCTGTTGCTCAGTTTGCATAACTCGCCCTTTGTCATAGACGTGCTGCGTATTGTTCAGATAATGAGAATCCATTTGTATCATGAAGCACGGTTGTTTTGCGGTAGGTTAAGATCAAAATTGCGCTGATTAATCCTGGTTATCGGGAGAAGCTCGGTGATAAAAAGCGAATTATCTCTCGTCGCAAATAAATTATCACATGAATATTATCACTATAATGAATTTATTGTTTAGCCTTTACGAATCAGGATAAAAGATAACTGGGCGCGTTTTTTAATTTTTACAAGTTAAAACTATCAGATTTTATTGAATAAATATTGATTGTGTGATTTTGCATTCTACTGGAAGGGATATCAGTTAATTATAAATTAAATGAATGAGAATTCTGTTTTTCATTAAGTATTTCTAACAACTTAATGTAGATATTTTAAATGTCTCCAGGCTATTTCACCAGGTTATCATTTGATGCTAACCTTCTGACACATGCAGTGGAGTTGTTGTGCAGCAGGAGTATGCTGATATGAAAGTGAATGCTAAGGATAATTTATTCGCTTAATCTATTAATTTGCTGGAAACATTTAAGGAATGAATATCCTGAATAAACCATCATAATTTTTAGACAGTGGATGTGGAGGAAATATGTTGCCAGGATGCTGCAAAAATGGAATTGTTATCAGTAAAATACCTGTTATGCAAGCAGGGTTAAAAGAGGTCATGAGGACTCACTTCCCTGAATATGAAATAATATCCAGCGCCTCTGCGGAGGACCTTACCTTATTACAATTACGTCGTTCCGGATTAGTCATTGCTGATTTAGCCGGTGAAAGTGAAGATCCACGTTCTGTTTGTGAACATTATTATTCTTTAATCTCACAATATCGGGAAATTCACTGGGTTTTCATGGTGTCACGCTCCTGGTATTCCCAGGCAGTAGAACTGCTTATGTGCCCTACGGCGACGTTATTGTCTGATGTTGAACCCATTGAGAATCTGGTCAAGACCGTACGTTCCGGCAATACGCACGCAGAGCGTATCAGCGCCATGCTGACCTCTCCGGCAATGACTGAAACTCATGATTTTAGCTATCGCTCCGTCATTCTCACTCTTTCAGAGCGCAAGGTACTGCGGCTATTAGGTAAAGGATGGGGCATCAACCAGATAGCTTCATTGCTTAAGAAAAGTAATAAAACTATCAGCGCCCAAAAAAACAGTGCGATGCGTCGACTGGCAATTCACAGCAACGCTGAAATGTATGCATGGATAAATAGCGCACAGGGTGCAAGAGAACTTAACTTGCCTTCTGTTTATGGAGATGCCGCAGAATGGAACACAGCCGAATTAAGAAGAGAAATGTCGCACTCATAGAAAAATGCGTCATGAGTAGTATCGGTATTGAGAGTTTATTCAGAAAGTTTGCGGGTAACCCTTATAAGCTCCATACCTATACCAGTCAGGAGTCATTTCAGGATGCCATGTCGCGGATCTCGTTTGCGGCGGTCATTTTTTCTTTTTCTGCCATGAGAGGTGAGCGTAGAGAGGGATTATCTTGCCTGACTGAACTGGCGATTAAGTTTCCGCGTACCCGGCGTTTAGTTATTGCGGATGATGATATTGAAGCTCGGCTGATCGGCTCATTGTCGCCATCACCGCTGGACGGTGTATTAAGTAAAGCGTCAACGCTGGAGATTTTTCATCAGGAACTCTTTTTGTCATTAAATGGTGTACGTCAGGCGACCGACCGACTGAACAATCAGTGGTACATTAATCAAAGCCGAACGCTAAGCCCGACGGAGAGAGAAATATTGCGCTTTATGTCGCGTGGCTACTCAATGACACAAATTGCCGAGCAGCTTAAACGCAATATCAAAACGATCCGTGCACATAAATTTAATGTGATGTCGAAACTGGGCGTAAGTTCTGATGCAGGGTTGTTGGAGGCCGCAGATATTCTGTTATGTATGCGGCATTGCGAAGCAAGTAATGTGTTGCATCCCTATTAATCCGCATGATGCCGGGTTTACTTCCCCGGCAGTGCTTTCATTTCAGCATACAATCGCCACATTGCTGCACATCCGGTAAGCGATAACGCTGGCAGCAAGTGCGGCGCACCAGCAGGCCGTCGCGCAGTACCACGGTACGCCAGAGTGGATTATCTTCACCGTTCGTGAGCATTTTCTCAAAAAAGAGGGCATGGCGCAGCGATTCAACCGTCGCCTCGCCAAGCAGCTGTTTCATCTCAGTCAGATACCAGTTGATCAAATAACCGGTATTGCTCCAGATAAGTTTGCCGTTGATCTCTCCCGTTGCTTCTAATGCCTGCACTACCGGAACCAGCGCCTGACTGATTAACGTTTCCATTCGCTGCTGCGGCGAATGTAGTGTTGCGTTTTTATCTTCACACACATCGACCCAGAAACAGGCGGCGCGTCCGGTTTCGTGAAACTCAACGTGGAAATGTTCCGGCGACACATCTAATGCTTTTTCCTGCGTCAGCAGCGCCAACATTAATGGTGGCACCATCAGGCCGATATACCATTGCGCCCATAGTGAGATCAGCGGTTTGTTCTCGCGGATCATCGTTGGTTGGTTGCGATAGATATGATCGGAATAGACCGCCAGTAGAGAACTTAGCGCATTCGTTGATGACCATTGCGCCAGCGTCATGGCGTTAAGCGGAGCGGGTTCATCCAGGCGGATAAACTCGAGCAAATGTTCACGATGTTCGGCGATCGTCGCCCGTATGGCTTGTGCAAGCCCAGCATCCTGCGGCTGGAGATGCGTTCGCCAGATAACATCTTCATAGAGCGGTGCGGAACGATAGGCCATAATCGGGATAGTAATCTAAATGATAATGATTGCTAATCCTAGCGATAGGTTTACCCGATAGCAAGGGATTTCTCTGGCTTGCAAATGATAAAAATTATCATATGATATTAGTTATCATTATCAATGAAAGAGATGAAACCATGTTGCAACGTACGCTGGGCAGTGGCTGGGGAGTGTTGCTGCCGGGATTGCTGATTGCAGGGCTGATGTATGCGGATTTATCGCCGGATCAGTGGCGGATTGTCATTCTGATGGGATTAATATTGACGCCGGTGATGCTGTATCACAAACAGTTGCGGCATTACGTTTTGCTGCCATCGTGCCTGGCGCTTATTGCTGGCATCATGCTGATGATAATGAATTTGAATCAGGGATGAAAAATCAGGGAAGAAACAAGAAAGGAAGTAAAGATAATTGGTGCGAGGGGGGGGACTTGAACCCCCACGTCCGTAAGGACACTAACACCTGAAGCTAGCGCGTCTACCAATTCCGCCACCTTCGCACAGTCATCTTACTTTTTTTGATATCGCCTCGTTTGGTGCGAGGGGGGGGACTTGAACCCCCACGTCCGTAAGAACACTAACACCTGAAGCTAGCGCGTCTACCAATTCCGCCACCTTCGCCCAGTGCGAGCAATATCAACGTGGTTTTTGGTGCGAGGGGGGGGACTTGAACCCCCACGTCCGTAAGGACACTAACACCTGAAGCTAGCGCGTCTACCAATTCCGCCACCTTCGCATACCATCAATTCTTAAAAAGAATTGCTACCACGGAGGCGCATTCTAGTGGTTTTCAGCTTTTCGTCAATAGTTAATTATCGCCGGAGGTGTAATTGCTGGAAAAATGGCCATCAGGAAACTAACGTGCAGGTTTTGTAGGTCGGATAAGGCGTTCACGCCGCATCCGACACGGTATTTGGGTGCAGATGCCAGATGCGACGCGGGCGCGCCTTATCTGGCCTACGAAGGGCTAACGTGCAGGTTTGGTAGGTCGGATAAGGCGTTCACGCCGCATCCGACACGGCATACGGGGGCAGATGCCAGATGCGACGCTAGCGCGTCTTATCTGGCCTACGGGGTAACGTGCAGGTTTGGTAGGTCGGATAAGGCGGGATACTTAACCTTTCTTCGCCTGGCGGGTCATAATGGCGCGATACACCTTGAAGCGCCCGGTTTGCGCGATCACTTCGTGGAAGCCAAATGTCTCATCCAGCACGTCCGGGTAAGGCAGGAAGGCGTTCGCTACAATTCGCAGCTCGCCGCCGCTATTAAGATGACGCACCGCGCCGCGAATCAGCGTTTGCGCCGCATCGAGGCTGGTTTGCATCCCATCGTGGAACGGCGGGTTGGAGATGATCATATCAAAACGACCTTTCACCTCGGAAAAGACGTTACTGGCAAAGACTTCACCTTCAACACCGTTGGCCGCAAGTGTTGCGCGGCTGGCTTCTACCGCTGGCGCAGAGACATCGCACAGAGTGAGACGAATTTTCGGTGAATGGCGCGCAAAGGCAACAGAAAGCACGCCCGCGCCACAGCCGACATCCAGTACTTTACCTTTCGTGTGCGGAGTTAACGTCGAGAGCAGTAACTGGCTACCGACATCCAGACCGTCGCGGCTAAACACGCCAGGCAGCGTTTTGACTGTCAGGCCATCGACGCTGTATTCGCCCCAGAATTTATCGGCATCAAATTCCGGCTGTTTTTCCAGACGACCAAAATAGAGGCCACAGCGACGGGCGCTGTCGACTTTATTCAACGGCGCATAATCTGCCAGCATCTGTTCGGCGCTGCGCACGCCGCTGCGGTTCTCGCCAACGACAAAAATATCCGTGCCCACCGGCAGTAGAGAAAGTAAATTCATCAACTGGAACTGGGCTTCCGGTTTGTTCTTCGGCCAGTAGTAAATCAGCGTATTGCAATCTGCGACATCATCCGCCGTGGCGACCAGACTGAAACGGGCGTTATCCCCCATCTGGCGGCTTAACACCTGCCAATGGTGGAATTGCTGGGTATGAGCACGGCTGGCCGCGGTATCTAAACGCGCGGGCAGGTCATCCTGTAAGTCTCCGGCAAAAAGAATACGGCTTTGTTCGAAATCATCACTGTGACGCAGCAAGACTTCACTTGCCGGGGTAAATGCAGACATGGAATGCTCCTCAATTGATACTGGCGGCGATTATAGCCATATGTTGGCGCGGTATCGACGAATTTGCTATATTTGCGCCCCTGACAACAGGAGCGATTCGCTATGACATCCCGACGAGACTGGCAGTTACAGCAACTGGGCATTACCCAGTGGTCGCTGCGTCGCCCTGGCGCGTTGCAGGGGGAGATTGCGATTGCGATCCCGGCACACGTCCGTCTGGTGATGGTGGCAAACGATCTTCCCGCCCTGACCGATCCTCTGGTGAGCGATGTTCTGCGCGCATTAACCGTCAGCCCCGATCAAGTGCTGCAACTGACGCCAGAAAAAATCGCGATGCTGCCGCAAGGCAGTCGCTGCAACAGCTGGCGGTTGGGTACTGACGAACCGCTATCACTGGAAGGCGCTCAGGTGGCATCACCGGCGCTCACCGAATTACGGGCAAACCCAACGGCACGCGCCGCGTTATGGCAACAAATTTGCACATATGAACACGATTTCTTCCCTCGAAACGACTGATTTACCAGCGGCTTACCACATTGAACAACGCGCCCACGCCTTTCCGTGGAGTGAAAAAACCTTTGCCAGCAACCAGGGCGAGCGTTATCTCAACTTTCAGTTAACGCAAAACGGCAAAATGGCGGCGTTTGCGATTACGCAAGTGGTGCTGGATGAAGCTACATTGTTCAATATTGCGGTCGATCCTGACTATCAGCGTCAGGGATTGGGAAGGGCGCTGCTGGAACATCTGATCGACGAACTGGAAAAACGCGGCGTGGCGACGCTATGGCTGGAAGTCCGTGCCTCAAACGCTGCCGCCATTGCACTGTACGAAAGTTTAGGCTTTAACGAGGCGACGATTCGCCGCAATTACTACCCCACCACGGACGGTCGCGAAGACGCCATCATCATGGCGTTGCCAATCAGTATGTAAGACAAGGTGGAATAATGAAGTGGGACTGGATTTTCTTTGATGCCGATGAAACGCTGTTTACCTTTGACTCATTCACCGGCCTGCAGCGGATGTTTCTTGATTACAGCGTCACCTTTACCGCTGAAGATTTTCAGGACTATCAGGCCGTTAACAAGCCACTGTGGGTGGATTATCAAAACGGCGCGATCACTTCATTACAGCTTCAGCACGGGCGGTTTGAGAGCTGGGCCGAACGACTGAACGTCGAGCCGGGTAAACTCAACGAAGCCTTTATTAATGCGATGGCGGAAATCTGTACGCCGCTGCCGGGCGCGGTTTCTCTGCTTAACGCCATTCGTGGCAACGCCAAAATCGGCATCATCACCAACGGCTTTAGCGCCTTGCAGCAAGTGCGTCTGGAACGCACGGGCCTGCGTGATTATTTCGATTTGTTGGTGATTTCCGAAGAAGTTGGCGTAGCCAAACCGAATAAGAAAATTTTCGATTATGCGCTGGAACAGGCGGGCAATCCTGACCGTTCACGCGTGCTGATGGTTGGCGACACTGCCGAGTCCGATATTCTCGGTGGCATCAACGCCGGGCTTGCGACCTGCTGGCTGAATGCGCACAATCGCGAGCAACCAGAAGGCATCGCGCCTACCTGGACCGTTTCTTCGTTGCACGAACTGGAGCAGCTCCTGTGTAAACACTGATTGCCTCCCCCCCGTTGATGGGTAAAATAGCCGCAATTTTTCGTTTTCAACAAGCGCGGCGCGATGCCGCTTACTCAAGAAGAAAGAATTATGACGTTGTCTCCTTATTTGCAAGAGGTGGCGAAGCGCCGCACTTTTGCCATTATTTCTCACCCCAATAATTAAGCCCAAATTAAAGCTCTTTTACTCTTTCAAAATCCTTTCAGTTAATTGAGGTTGAGCTATATAACTCATTTAAATACATTTGGTTATGTGGCTTCTTTAATTGAAAATTCTTTCATGTAACTTTAAATCGATCAGCTTGCTTTCATCAAAAATCTGTACATATGCTTGTACATAATGTACAAAGCAGCAGAGGTGTTTTACGATTTGTACAAGGTGAGTAATGGCGCTGTCTGATGCGTGGTTGCGTTCAGTCGTTGGAAAGGAACGTGATAAGGTTTTGGTTAAATCTGATCGTGATGGTCTGTCTGTCAGAGTATCACCGAAAGGTCGCGTAGTGTTCCAATATCGTTATCAATGGGCAGGGAAAGGTGAGCGTCTTGATATCGGAACTTACCCGGCAACTGGATTAAAAGAGGCCAGAGAAGAAGTTATCCGTCTTCGTGGTGAACTCGAGTCAAACCGCAATCCACGATTGGTCAAGCAGGCAGAAAAACGCAAAGCTACTGAATCCATGACGGTAGAGTCTGTGATCCGTGCCTGGTATGAAGCATATTGTGTAAAAAATAAAAAAGGTTCTGAGCAGATACTCCGCTCATTTGAACTGCACCTGTTCTCTAAAATCGGGAGTATCCCTCACGATGCAGCTACATTGCATGATTGGTTAGAGGTCCTGGAGCCTCTTAGCACTAAGACTCCAGCAATAGCAGACCGATTGCTAATTAACGCAAAGCAGGCCCATGTCTGGGCGTATAAGAGAAAGCTTATTGAAACTCGCCCGCTGTCGGATATCACGGGTAAAGATATGGATATCCGTAAAGGTCAGAAGAAACGGTTTCTGACACACGATGAAATTAAAATTCTTTATGCTGCGATCGATGGTTCTCGAATGGTTCCCAAATACCGGGCCTTTATTAAACTATTGCTGCATTTCGGCTGTCGTAGTTCAGAGCTGATTACTGCCAGAGTGGACGATTTTGATTTCATTAATAAGGTATGGACTGTACCACCAGAGCGGCATAAGACAGGGGACATAACAGGCGAACCGCTAAAGCGGCCCATTATTGAACCTGTTGAAGAGCTTATAAAATATGTTATCTCTATGAACAACGGTTCCGATATGCTTTTTACTAAGGAAGGAAGCAGGGAGCCAGTTGGTCGGACATCATTGCAGTCGCTGCCTTACAATTTAATGCAATACGCATGGCGGCGTTTAGGATATCAATTCCCTCATTGGTCTCTTCATGATTTGAGGCGAACAGCACGAACGAACTTTTCTGATCTTACTGCGCCTCATATTGCAGAAATAATGCTAGGTCATAAACTGCCTGGGGTATGGCAAGTTTATGACAAGAGCGATTATCTAGAAGAACAGCGTAAAGCCTACCAGGCATGGTGGGAGAGAGTTGAATCGATTGTTACTTGTACTAGCTCAAAATCCAATTGATATTTCGCTTTAAGTGAAAGTGGGTATACCGAATTTTGAACACACTATTATAGCAAATACATTACTAACAATTTTGTGTCAATCCATATGGTATTGGAGTACAGCTTCTCAAAGGATTTTTTATTACACCATATGTTAAGACAATCCATTAGTCATTTACAATGGTTCTGTGAGCTCTATAAGCTTATGGCGACTAAGAATTCGACACGAACGATTCTAAATGATAGAAAGAGTCAACGATGGTTGATTAGAAAGAGGGGAATATGGACGTAATTTATGTGGGGAAGGATAACGTAAAACGTGACGCTATTCTTAAATCTCATGATACTGTTATCTTGTTATTATTTGATCGATGGGATGACTTCGATTATAAAACATCCTTCCCAACATACTGCCAGATTAACGGTAGAGAGGTTGAACTTCCGGCACTTAAGATTTTGATTAAGGATCAAATGACGTCTTTCAGTTATTTTGATGAGCTTGTTTCAAAAGGCTGGGATGGTGTATTTCCTATTAAAGATTTGTCCTATATTTCCAATCCTGAAGATATTACTTTTTACGAACTTATTGATGGACATCTTGGTTCAGATGCAGCTATTAAAGTTGCAGAGGTTCTCTGTGATGCGAGTTATATGGTGCATATTCTTGAAGATTCCAATAGTATGGAATTAGTTAGCTCAAACGGGTTTAAGAAGTCGCTCCAACGTGAACGTGGATCTATAAAATCATTTCTCGATGGATGGCGCGCTCTGAACGGAGAGGGTATTAGCATAGGAAATATGATCTTTCGCTTCCGAACATTTGGTGGAGACATCCAGCCCTTGAGTCTAAACTTCTCTACAGTTTCACCACTACCACATGATATTAATGTTCTGATTGGTCCTAATGGTATTGGTAAATCACAAGCTTTAATTCAGATTGTTGACGACTGGCTTAGATTGAATCCGAACGAAAAGAACGAAACTGGCTTTGAAAAAGAGCCCAATATTAATCAAATTGTTGTTGTTTCTTACAGCCCATTTGAATTGTTCCCAATTGATAGTGAAGTTGTCGATAGAGAGAGTGGTAATGAGCGGAAAGATCATGATGTTTATCGATATTTTGGTCTACGCACTTATGAAACACAAACGCACCCTGACGGTAAAGAGATAAAAAAAATCCGTTTATCTCGACAATGGCCTCATCTTAATGCAGCATATTCCTTAATATTATGCTTGGAGGATGATCGTAAATACGGTGCGATTAAAAATTGGTCTAATAAGGTTGCCACCCTTTATTCCGTATTAAAAAACGCAATTGATTTTGACGATATCGCTATTGGTGTTTCTGGTTTTGAAGATAAATCTCAACTATTTGAAAGTGGCCCATGGCTAGTGGATGATTCATTCATCCCGGCCGATGCCATAATTGATGGTAATGGACAACCTGAGGCATATATTCCAATTCGCTCCGACCGTATAGATGAACCAAATACAAAAAGATTACGCGAATTTCTTCACGTTCGCACAGGGATTATTTTCCTAAAGGACGGTTCGCCGATTAAATTGAGTTCGGGACAGAGACTGTTTTCCTACATGGTTACAAATATTTTAGGAGCAATACGTAGAAACAGTCTTATCTTAATCGATGAACCAGAACTATTCCTGCATCCTACGCTCGAAATTGCCTTTATACAAATGTTGAAGAAAATTCTTAGAAACTATGCCTCCAAGGCTTTGTTGGCAACACATTCATTGGTCACTGTACGTGAATTACCACGACATTGTGTTCATGTTTTTGAACGTACTAATGATAGTCTATTTATAAATCATCCGCCTTTTGAGACATTTGGTGGAGATATACAGCGGATTTCGTCTTATGTTTTTGGCGATAAATCTGTTTCTAAACCATTTGAGGCGTGGCTACGTGAAAAATTGGAAGAATATGGATCTGCTAAAGAGCTTATTGAAGCTTTAGGGGACAATATCAACGAGGAAATGTTGATTCAGATCCATGCAATGGCGGAGGATAAATGGTGATTCGTCTTGACTCTCCTTGTTTTGAGCTGAATGATATTGAATTAATTGAATGTATTGTTGAAGAGCGTCAGGGAGGCAAACACAAAGATTATTTTATCAGGATTAAAGAAGCATGGAAGAATCGAGTTTATCAATATATTGAGTTTGGTGGGAATCCTGAGTCTATTGAAATTTGGGAAGAAATGAATGACCCATTAGTTCATGGGCGATTCAAAAATTTATATATCTCTCCAGGTGTGGAATCTGTTCAGAAACCCCTTCTGGATAAATTGCGAAGTCGTGTATTGGATTATTGTCCGTCATGCGGTGAAGATGGAACTCCTAACACGCTTGATCATTATTTACCAAAAAACTTTTTTCCTGAGTTTTCTGTAACCTTAGTAAATCTTTTCCCTATGTGTGATATATGTCAAGGAGCCAAGGGAGTTAAGATTAGTGATGATAATGGTAAGCGACTTTTTATTCACCCTTACTATGATAGTTTTATTGAAAGACAAGTCTTAATATTAGATATTCATGAACCATTTAATGCGCCTACTTCAATTGGGCTTCACCCTCATCCTGAACTTGACAAAGAGTTTCAAGAATTAATTTCGAGACATATTACAGAGTTAAATATACCAGCACGCTACTATCGATATTTTCAAAGTAATTATTTGCGGTTACTGCGCCTTGTGGGAAAAATGCGCCATAAGGGGTTGAATGTAAGGGAGCAACTTGAGACTTTTCGATATATGGCTCTTGAAAAGTCGATTAATTCTTGGGGGCATATTTTCTATGACAGCGTGCTACGTAATGAACATCTAATGGAATATTTGTCCAATGAGATGCTGCCTATGATGTGAGCCATGCTATGTTTCATATACTAAAGTTGAAGATATTAATTACGGTTAAATAGTTCAGTTACTGAAACGTCTATGGCACAGAGCAGGTAATCAGATTAGATTTAGCTCTGTGCTATAGATGGGGCTGCTAACATCGGAACTAAGAAACGTTACTCTATAACGCCCGCAAACCTGTATATCTTGCGTGATGCCCATTTATTTGGGCAGGATTTGATATCAGGATCTGGAAAATCAGGCCTGTATTTCTGGCCAGTTCTCCTGTTTACGCTGTTCCAGCGAAGAACAGTCGATACTGAAACGCCACAGAAGTCGGCGACTTGTTTAGTTGTCATTAAGTTGTTCATTACTTCACCTCCTGCGGCGGCTCCGGTAGCGGCATCCAGTGGGTTACTTTCGATGCCGGTTCTTCCCCATCGTCAGTAACTGCCCACCATTTGTTTCTCGACCAATCGTAATACCCTTCGAAGGTATCGCACTCAGTCCAGCCGTAAGGCTTCCCCCAACACCAAACATACTGTTTATCGTTCGGCATTCGCTCACTACAGCTTATCCAACCATCCGGAGTTACCGGAGAGTTGCCCGACAGCTTGTTCAACTTGTAAGTCTGGCTTACAGGTTCGGCACCATGAAGCATGGCGGCGCGGCAGGCGTTCCAGCCTTCATCAAAGCCGACTATGCCATTATTTAAAGACGGACGAGCATCTGGCACCACCGGCACTGGCTTGGCTATATATAGCGGCTGAACATACCAGCTCTTTGATAACCAACTGTCAGCAATGTTTTTACTCCTCGTTATTGTCGGAATACCTAAGCCATTGTCTGAATGCAGCCATGCCACCGGATCCTCTACCAGCGATGCCAGAGCAATTTCATAGGCACGGCGCTCAATATCGTCTCGAACCTCTAGGTTGCTGATTCGTTCTTTGATTTCTTTAATCAGTTCTTTATTGGTAAATGTAGTCATTATGCTCCAGCCTCCGGTGCTTTTGGCATTACTGCCCAGTGAGTGATATTGACGTTTTCAAGGTCCCCGACCTGAAATGTCCACTGCCATTCTCCTGTTTCTTTTTGTCCCCAGGTGTACCAGAGAGAACGCCAGCCAATCAGCCAGCCTTCTCCGTTAGCATCAAATAACAGAACACTTTCATTTGCTGGTGGCAGTTCAGTTGACACTGGTATTACTTTGTTTTCCAGTGCTGCACATTTAGCTTCAAGCGCATCGAATTTACGTACCAGGTATTCAGCATCCGTTTCATTAACTTTCAGGTCTCGTGGTACACATCTCCCGCGAAGAAACCCTTCCATTTCGAAAACATTCATGCGCATTTGCGTAACTCCGATAACTCGTTAAAACGTACCATAAACATCCAGTAGGCATGGCCTGGAGCCAGTGGAATAACTTTGAACATCTCTGTTGCCGGGATACCTTCCAGTACTGGCCAGAAAGAGCCATCATCAAGCCCGAGATCGCGGCGTTAAGTTGCCAGCATGATGAGATCGGCATATTTCACAGGCGTGCTCATAACCGGGGGTAACCCGTATTTCTCACGGATTACGGCGTCTATTTTTTCTTCCATCCGTTTATAGTCAGGAAGAAGGTGTTTCAGTGGAGCCGGGATGTCCTGGCAATACGCTTCTGTTGCATCATGCATTAACGCTTCAAAAGCAAATTCCTGCGGTACCAGCTGGCTGCAAAGCACCGCATGTTGGGCGACGCTATAGAAGTGTGAAAGATGGCCGGCAAAGCGACAGATATTTGAAAGGGAAACCGCGATATCGTTAATATCGATGTTGTCTTTATTTATCCTGTCATAATAAAAATGCTTCCCGGAAAAAGTTTTAATAAATGACATTTTGTTCTCCACGTTATATGCACTGCACCGCGCTGAATTTTGGTTAAAGAAACCCCCCGCCTTCAGGCGATTATTGAGTCAATTACGTTCCCATAAATGCCCCCGCAGGGGCATTTGCAGTAATGAAATCAGGCGGTGAAAGTACCAATAAAGGTTTCTACTTTGCTGTCTTTGAATTTCTCAACAAGCAGATCACGAAATTCGTTAGCCATTTCTTCCTGCACCGCTTCCAGCTGAATAATGCGCAGAACCAGTACAGGACGATCGCCAGTGATAATGCTGAGGCGTAATTTAAATGGACGTTCTTTCAGGCCTTCAAACGGAACGCATTTAAATTCAAATGCCACTGGCATAATGTCTTTGGTCTTCGCTTCGACAGACTCCATCAGGGAGCGTTTGCCGCTGAAGTCATTATCTTCAAAATCCGCGGTCTGGTTTGCTTCAATCGTGATTTTACGGACCGCCGCAGCCGCTTTTGTTGCCTGAATGGTGTCACCATTAGCATCAAAGCCCACAAGGTAGTCGGCCCAGTCTTCAATCCATTCTGCCAGTGATTTCTGGGAGTTACGCTCGCCATTAACAGACAACAGAGCAGAGAACGGTGCTGTCTTTTTCAGTTTGAGAGTGGCGGTGTTATCTGCGTGACCTGGTTCATCAATAGTTCCCAGGTTAAGCACACTGACGGCACGCATATTATCAGCATCGATAAAGCAGCGGGTGCCTTCATCTGCAAGATCTTTAGAATAACGGGTAAAGTCATCGATGCTGGCAGTG